>JANOJO010000206.1:0-16682 GCA_031418795.1 Bacteroidota bacterium
TGCACGAAGAAGAAGCATCAGAAAGCTTGAAACAGGTTCTTTATGGCGGAACAATGGCATTTCTTGTTCTAGCAGGATTTGTAATTTTTTTTCTTGTAATGTATATGAGACGGAAAACGAAGAATATTGTAGAAAAACAGCAACTCCAAACCCAATTCTCCCAGGAACTCCTCCGCACCCAACTCGAAATCCAGGAGCAAACCCTCAAAAATATTTCGCAGGAAATACATGATAATATCGGGCAGGTGCTAAGCCTGGCAAAGCTTAACTTGAATACAATGGATATTACAAAGCAGGATGAGCTTATGGATAAAATTGGCAATTCAAAAAACTTAGTAAGTAAAGCCATTCAGGATCTTCGGGATCTTTCACGAAGTTTGAATACTGATTCTATTTCTGCCATGGGTTTGTTAAGAGCTATTGAATATGAACTGGAAATGATAAAAAAAAGCGGAGTGTATAAAACCGTTTTTGATATTGAAGGAACTATTGTACGGCTTGATTCACAAAAAGAACTTATCATTTTTAGAATAGTACAGGAAGTATTGAATAATATTTTGAAACACGCAGATGCAAAAACAATTACAGTGTTTGCAACTTATAACACTGACCTTGAATTGAAAATCACTGATGATGGCAACGGGTTTGATGCCGGGCAGATAAATAATAATATAACAAGCGGCCTCGGGCTGCACAATATGGAGTCAAGGGCAAAAATGATTGGCGCCGGATTTCGCATAAACAGCGAACAAGGAAAAGGCACAGAAGTAATATTAAAAATACCTCTGAATAATTTAAATGGAGTTGTATGAGCGAAAAATCAATTGTACTGGTAGATGATCATGTGCTGTTGAGAAATGGCCTGGCAAGTCTTGTTGCCAATCTTGGATACAAAGTTTTGTTTGAAGCTGATAACGGAAAAGATTTGATAGCAAAACTGAAAGCAGATAATTTACCCGATCTTATTTTACTAGACATCAATATGCCGCAGATGGATGGATAC
Organism: Bacteroidota bacterium; assembly: GCA_031418795.1. Classification (GTDB taxonomy): domain Bacteria; phylum Bacteroidota; class Bacteroidia; order Chitinophagales; family Chitinophagaceae; genus VBAS01. The sequence continues at coordinate 1,004 of JANOJO010000206.1, forward strand.
GAAACCGCCTTGTGGCTAAAACGAAATTTTTCAGAAATAAAAATTCTTGCTTTGAGTATGTACGATGATGAAAATGCTATCATCCGAATGTTGAAGAACGGAGCTAAAGGATATATTTTAAAAGACACTGAACCCGCAGAACTAAAAGCAGCCATTGAATCCATTTTGACCAAGGGGTTTTATTATTCTGAGATGGTAACCGGCCGCCTAATTCATTCTATCAATCATATTGAAGAAGAAAACAGCGCTGTAAAAAATGTGCTGGGATTGAATGACAAGGAAATTCAATTTATGAAACTGGCTGCTACAGAAATGACCTATAAAGAAATTGCTGAGCAAATGTATCTCAGCCCACGCACCATTGATGGCTACCGTGATGCGCTTTTTGACAAACTGAATATCAAAAGCAGGGTGGGTTTGGTTTTGTTTGCAATAAAAAATGGAGTGGTTCAAATACAATAGTCCTGATCCAATAAATAAGGGCTGTGTGTGGATGGCCTTCCCTTTGGGACAACCAAAGGTTGAGAACGCAGTTCGGGGATGGGCCTTTAATTCAGCACACTATTCTCTTTCACAATCTCCACTTTCTCCTGTTGTTTTATTGCATTCCATCCGCCCACTACATTGCGCAGGTTATGAATGCCCTGGCGTTTTAATATTGATGATGCAATAATGCTTCTGTATCCGCCGGCACAATGCACATATAAATTATGGTGTTCCTCTATATTACCCATACTTGCAGGATCATTCATTTCTCCCAATGGAAGATTAATGGCTTCGGGTAAATGCCCATCAGCAAATTCAATTTCTTTTCTTACATCAAGCACCACTAAATTTTTATCAAATGCCAGATCTATTAATAGTTCATCTGCTTCCACTTCAATTATCAAATCAATTTTTTCTCCGGCATTTTTCCAGGCATTAAATCCGCCTTCAAGAAAACCAATCATTTTATCAAAACCAACTCTTGCAAGCCGAACGATGGATTCTTTTTCTTTACCCGGATCAGTTACCAGTAATATTGGTTTATCAAATGGTAAAAGGCTGCCAGCCCATTCTGCAAAGCGGCCTTCCAATCCAATGCTGATTGAGCCGGGTACAAATCCTTTGGCAAATTCATTTTCATTTCTTGTATCAAGAATAATAGTGTCTTCAATTATTAAACTTTTGAACTCCTGTACTTGTAAACATTTTAATCCCTGCATCATTACACTGTCAATACTTTCATATCCTTCTTTATTTATTTGTGCATTGATTGGGAAATATTGCGGAGGTGGGGCAATGCCATCAGTTACTTCTTTAATAAATTCTTCTTTGGTGGCTGCCTGCAATGCGTAATTATGCTTTTTCTGTTCGCCAATTGTACTGAAAGTTTCATCGCTTAAATTTTTACCACAACTGCTGCCGGCGCCATGTGCAGGATAAACTAATACATCGTCAGCCAATGGAAATAATTTATTGTGAATGCTGTCGTACATCATTCCGGCAAGTTCATGCATCGTTATCTCTTCGCTTTTTTGTGCCAGGTCGGGCCGGCCCACATCACCAACAAATAAAGTATCTCCGGTAAACACACAATAATTTTTTCCGGTTTCATCTTTTAATAAATAGCAGGATGATTCCAGCGTATGCCCGGGTGTATGCAAAACTTCAATTGATAATTTTCCAACATTAAATTTTTCTCCATCTTTTGCCACATGCACAGGAAATTTTGTTTCAGTACCCGGTCCGTAAACAATAGGGGCATCTGTGGCTTTACTCAAATCAAGATGGCCGCTTACAAAATCAGCATGAAAATGGGTTTCAAAAATATATTTGATAATAGTCTTTTGTTCCTTCGCTAATAAAAGGTATTCATCAATATCCCGCATGGGGTCAATGATGGCGGCTTCGCCATTGCTTTCAATATAGTATGCAGCCTCACTCAGGCAGCCGATATATAATTGTTTTATCAGCATAATAATTTGATTTATGTAGTTTATTGATCAACGCCTGGCACAGCCCCACAAAGATAAACCAGAAAAAAATAAGTATAGGATGAATATGGAATGTCTGAAAAATTAACAGGCTACTTTAGTAGATCTTCAATAAACAGGTTGATTTCATGAAGCCTTTCCCTGTTCACTGAATAATAAATAAATTTTCCTTCCCTTCTTGTTTTTACATATCCGGTTTTTCGCAATATGGCAAGGTGCTGCGATGCCACACATTGCTCCAGGTGAAGATGCTGAAATATTTCTGTTACAGTAATATTATCCCTTTCACCAATCAGTTTTAAAATTACCTGCCGTAGTTTATGATTGACGGCTCTTAATACGATTGCAGTTTTTTTTATCTTCAATGCATCAATACTCAGTTCAGGATTATCTTCCGTAGCTGCACAAATGATATGCGTATGGCTGTTCATGAAAAAAGAATCTGGTATATAAAAATTGACATTAGCATTCGCCTGCTCAAAATTAATTCTATTTGTGTAAAAGCAATGACAGATTAATACTTAGCCGGGCGGGGTGAAAAATTCTTTAAGATAAAGCGGCTCGCTGTAAGCCAGATCAGCAAACTGATTTTTTGTAAACAGTTCTTCTGCCAGAACAATCATGGAAGCTGCATCAAAATTCAAGTTGGCAAATCCTGCATTTTTGTTTCTAATCATTGTTTTAAATTTATTACTGCCACTGCCAAAAAAACAAATTGAATTTGCAGCAAGTAAATCAGCAAAACTATTTTCATCGAGTACCATTGCTTCCGGCTGTTTTATAATTTCAAATTGATTATTATAAACAGCAGTAAAAACTTCCATTCGCCGGGCATCAATCATCGGGCACAGCAGATCTGAATTTTCTCCGGGAGAATCCTTATGGACATTTGCAGCCGCATTGGCCATTACTAATAATGTGTTTAAAGCAATTAATGGTTTATTCAGTGCAAAGCATATTCCTTTTGCCGATGCCAGCCCTACTCTCAATCCTGTATAAGAACCGGGGCCGCTGGTTACGGCCACAGCATCAAGGTTTGATATTTCAAGTTTTGCATCCAGCATCAACTTTTGTATGGCAACATGCAGCCAGGCTGCATGATCTTTTTGCTGATCGTTTTTTTCAAGCGATAATATTTCTCCTTCTTTTGCCAGGCAAACAGAAGCGGAGTCAGCGGATGTATCAATATTTAAAATTAGCGGCATTATATTATTGCTTCTGCTTCTTTTATTAATAAAGGAGCAGGCAGGTATCTTTTTTCTGTTGATGATAATTTGTTGAGTAACCCCAAAATATTTTTCAATCCAATTTTTTCTGCCCATTCAAAAGGGCCATAAGGATAATTGGTACCCAGCTTCATGGCGATATCAATTTCTTCCTTTGTACTTACATTTTCATCCAGCGCAAACCAGGCTTCATTAATAATCATGGCCACCACACGGGGAGAAATAAATCCTGCTGTATCCGGCACCCATTCTGTTTTTCTACCCAGGGCAGAGAAAATTTTTTCGCAGGCAGTTTTATTTTCATCCGTTGTACATGCTGCTTCAGTTATTTCTCTTTTTAAAAACGTGGGCCATCCGTTTATCCGGATAAACGGTTGATTAATTTCTGCCAGCGTATGAACAACCGAATTTATAATTACCGGTTTTGGTAAAAATTCTTTCAATCTTTTTATTTCTTCTTCTTTGTTTTCAAATAACAAGTCTATCACGCCATCAGCATCCTCATTTAATTCTGTAACAACATTCAGCCAAACAAAATCCACGCCTGCCTTTGGTGCCACGGATAGTAATTCCACCTTTAATAAATCATTTGCTACAACAGCAAGTTTCATACATTATTTTTTGCAAAGAAAGGGTATAAACCTAAATTCGTTTTCCCTAAATCATTTTTAATGGACAAGCAAATCATCAATACATCTTCTGCTCCGGCACCTATTGGCCCGTACAACCAGGCAATACTCAGTGGCAATATGTTATTCATCTCCGGCCAGGTATGTATAGATCCCGCAACCGGTGAATTAAAAAACAAAGACGTTCAGCAGGAAACTCACCAGGTAATGCACAACCTGCGGGCAATACTGTCGGCAGCCGGTATGACGTTTAATAACGTAGTGAAAACAACCATCTTCATTACAGACATGCACAAGTTTTCTGAAATGAATGAAGTGTATGGAAAATATTTTGAAGGAAATTTTCCTGCAAGAGAAACAGTACAGGTATCTGCATTACCAAAATTTGTGAATGTAGAGATTAGTATGATAGCAGTAAACCCCCTGTCTTCCGCCACAGGCGGATGAGCTCAGGCCAATCAAACTTTAAAGTATTTAATTACTCTTTTAAGTAGAAAGTTGTTAATTATGTTACCAGCAAAATTGCTACTATCATCGTCCCTTGCAGTTTACCCAGAGCAAAGCGAAGGGCACACTTCAGCTATAGCACTTGTTTCTGCACCTATCGCACATTTTATGTTTTATTCAGTCATTCCGCTATGCGAAAAGATAAAATTGTAATCAAATTCAGATGCGCCGCCTGCTGCAAATATTTTTATTAAAGCCTATTCTTCGGGCTTCAAGAAAATTTACATCCAAACCACAACCGGATAAAATATTTGAATCCTTGTCAAAGCTGCAGCAGGATATTGCTGACAATAACAGCAAGAAAGGCATAACGATTCAACTAAATCCGCAGGATAAGTTTATAGTGTTTTCTGATCAGCACCGGGGTGCAAAAAACGGGGCAGACGATTTTATGAATGCCGAACCTAATTACCTGGCCGCATTAGATTATTATTACCTGAACGGTTATCATTTTATCAGCCTGGGTGATAGTGAAGAGCTTTGGGAAAATTCATTGGCCAGTGTAAAAAAACATAACGCTATTTCATTTGAATCTGAAAAAAGATTTGTTCAGCAAAACCGGTTTTATAAAGTACTCGGCAATCATGATCTTTTCTGGACAAACGACCCGCTTGGGTTGTGGTATTTAAAAAATATTTATGACCAGGAAGTGAAGGTGTATGAAGGAGTGGTGTTGAAAAAGTCAGGAGTAGATAGTCGGGAGTCAGGAGTCATGAGCGGGGAGTCAGGAGTCATGAGCCGGGAGTTCAGAGTTAAGACTGCAGACTCTGAACTCCGAACAAATAACTCCGGACTCAGCATCTTCCTCACCCACGGACACCAGGGCGATGCCAGCAGTGATGGCAACTGGTTCAGTAAATTTTTTGTGGCAAGAATATGGTCGCCTTTGCAGGCTTATTTAAAAATAAATCCGAATACACCGGCTTATAATGCCGAACTGAAAACTGAACACAACCGCATCATGTACGAATGGTCTGCCCTGCAAAAAAAACTGTTATTAATAACCGGGCATACACATCAACCGGTATTTAAATCTTTAACTCACCCGGAAAAATTGCAACGTGATCTGAAAAAAGCAAGAAACGAAAACGATAATAACAAAATAAAAGAAATAGAAACAACTTTGAATGCTTTAATAAGAGGAAGCAAAATTTACACTACTGATTTTACAGGTATAAGACCTTCATACTTCAATTCAGGCTGCTGTTGTTTCAGTGATGGGGATATTACCGGTATTGAAATTACATTCCAAACTATTTCATTAGTGAAATGGAGTGAAGACAAAGGAAGAGAAATTCTGGAAGAAGAAGCCCTTAATAAATTGCAGGAACTGCTTTAGCAATATTTATTTTTCTACTTCAGCACTTCACCGTTTTTCTTTTTTTACCAATATTCCCTCTTGCTTCCATTTTCTTTATATAATCAGCAGCAAGCGGAACTTTACAGGCTGTGCCTCCCATATCAACAGTTACCGTTCCTATCTTTTTAGAAATATCAATGGCTTCTTTCGTTAATGCTTTTATATAGCCACCCACTCCAATTACAAAACCATTCATCGTATAACGAACATGATTGGGCGCAGTATGAATTTCTTTTTGTATTCTTTGCAACAATTTTTTAATAACAGCAATATCTAACTCTTCATCAGCTTTCATGGCAATAACACCTCTCAATGTACTCCATCCTGCAGATGCAATTGTTTCTTTTGGTGAATCAATCCATTTCATACCGAGTTCCCAGCCAAAAGCACTTTCTGCAGCTACCCAGGACACCGTGTATTCACACGTGGCAGTACTGGTTGCTTTTTTAGCCCATTGCTGAATATCTTTCTTGCTCATTTTAGGTTCATCAGCTATCAAACCGGCAAGGTACATGGCATCATAATTACCGGTAGCATATAATTCCATGGCAAGCTGGTGATCTTTTTTTATTTTTTTCTGAATGACTTTAAGATCTGCGACTTTTACACCAAACAGCGGTTCTTTAATACCATGATTCAGAAATATTTTTTTTACTGATGCAGAACCTTTCTTTTCAAGCTCAGTCATTATTTGTTGAGTTGTCATAAAATTTATTTTCTTAAAAAGGTTTTTCTTTCATTTTATTATTACTCCGGTTTATATCCGGCAATAATTTATCAGGGTCAAGTACTACATCTGTTATCTTGCTGGTGGTTTGTACACTAAAAGTCCATTTGGCGCCACGCTGCCATACTTCTACAGGCAATTGCAATTTATGTTCATTGCCATTTTCTTCTTTTATTAAAACAAGAACGGGCATCGGCATCTTCTCCAGATTTTCGATAGTAATGATTATTCCATTAGTCGGATCGTTGCGTATATATTTTACATCTTTCAATCCCTGATCCATTTTCCAGGTGTTCAGCACCCATGCACGCCAAAACCAACTGAGGTCTTCGCCGGATGTATTTTCCATTGTATGAAAAAAATCCCAGGGTGTTGGATGCTTAAATGCCCATCGGCGGATGTATTCACGAAATGCAGCATCAAATCTTTCTTTACCCAGTACTACATCACGCAACGCATTCAGCATGATGGCAGGTTTTTCATAGGCCGCAATTCCCAGGTTGTTTTGTTGTATCACTTCCGGGGTATTAAATAAACCATCCATGTTTTCAGAGAAAGCATAATTAGCCACATCACCGGGAACATTATCTCCAAAATGAAATTCTCCGCTATTAAATTCTTCCGTAGAAAATCCATTGATGAATGTATTAAAGCCTTCATCCATCCACGCATATTTTCTTTCGTTGCTGCCTACAATCATGGGGAACCAGGTATGACCAAATTCATGATCAGTTACTCCCCACAATCCAGCTCCGCTGGCAAAAGAACTGCAGAAAACAATTCCGGGATATTCCATTCCTCCAACTGTTCCTGCCACATTTGTAGCAGCAGGATAAGGATACTCATACCATTTTTTAGAATAATGTTCAATGCTGGCCTTTGTAAATTCTGTACTACGCTGCCATCCGTTTTTCTTTATACTTTCCACCGGATATACACTAATGGCCATAGATTTTTTTCCGCTGGGCAAATTTATTTTTGCCGCATCCCATACAAATGCATTTGATGCTGCCCAGGCCACATCTCTTGCATTCAAAATTTTAAATTTCCATGTACAGCTTGGTTTGGCCGGTCTTGAATTTTTATCATTCACTTCTTTTTCTCCACGAATGATAACAGTCTTATCGCTGTTCTTTGCATCGTTCCATTTTTTTTGCTGATCAGCAGTCATACATTCCTGCGGATTTTGCAATTCACCGGAGCCGGCCACAATTAAATTGGAAGGAGCTGTAATAGAAAAATCAATATCACCATATTCCAGATAAAACTCTCCGGCGCCCAGATAGGGTAAGGTATTCCATCCCTGAATATCATCATACACACATAGCCTGGGAAACCATTGTGCCACTTCATAAATAATTCCATTTTTAGTTTTTTGCTGGCCCATACGATCTGTACCTCTTACCGGAATTTCAAATTCAAAAGCAATTTTTATTTTTAATTTATTGCCGGCGGGTTTCAGTGCATCATTCAGCCATACCTGCATGCGGGTATCTGTAGTAATGTATTTTGGAGTAAAAGTTTTTCCGGCAGACTCAATGCTTATAGATTTTATTATATCACCTTCGGTAAATTTTTGATTGGCCCAGCGGCCACCTGCTTCTGTTGTAGTAGCAGAGCCACGGGAATCTTTGCGGTAAATATTCTGATCAAGCTGAAGCCATAAAAACTTCAGGTTGTCCGGGCTGTTGTTGGTGTAAGTTATTTCCACATCGCCGCTTACTGTATGAGTGGCTGTGTCTAATGTGGCATTTATTTTATAATCAGCTTTGTTTTGCCAGTACCGCGGGCCAGGCTCACCACTTGCACTGCGAAAATCATTTCCTGTGTAAGGATAAAAATGCGGATTGAATGCTTCACGATGATCGTAAGATGATTCCTGGGCAAAGCCAGTTATCAAAAAGCAAATGCCCATAACAACTGCAAAAAAATTCTTCATGTATTGAAAGTTTAAATTAGGATGTAAAATAATTGAATTGAATTTACCAGTTTCTACCGCAGGTAGAATATTTATGGAAAAATTAATAAAAGCATCCGTGCCACCCCGATTAGATCGGGGTGGCACGGATAAACGGATAGTTACACAAAAACTGATTCTGCAATGGCAATACTCTCTGGTTTTCCAACATCCACAAACCTGTCACCAGTATGATTGTAACCAAATATCAAATGCCTGGCAGCAAGAGTTAGGTAAACATCAATCAAAGAAAATTTACCAGAAAAATTCTGTTCCTGCATCAAACGGAAAATTTCGTATTCAAAAACCGCCACACAACTATAAGCCATTTCACGCCTCACCTCCGATGCTGCGGTCGGAGTCTGATAGTAATCGTCAGATCCCAACCTCTCTCTTGAAAGAGAAGAGGGAATGGATATCTTTTCTTCCCCTGTTTTTTTATTTCTCCATCCGCACAGCCTGTTATTTTCATCAAACAATAAATAACGGGAAGTTTTTCTGTCTGTCACACCAAAACTGATTACAGCTTTTCTTTGCTGATGAATGGAAATAAGCTTACTGATATCTAAATCTGTAAGTATATCCGCATTGCAGGTTATAAATCTTTCGCCGGGAGTAAAAAATTCTTTTGTTTTTAATAAGCCGCCGCCGGTTTCAAGCAATTCATCATGTTCATCGCTGATTGTTATTTTACTTCCCCAACCATTATTTTTTTTAACAGCATCAATAAATTGATCAGCAAAATGATGAACGTTTACAATTACATCTTTTATTCCATATTGCTGCAGGTATTCAATATTTCTCTGGAGCAATGTTTTTCCATTCACCACCGCCAATGCTTTGGGATGATGATCGGTCCAGGGTTTGAATCTTGTACCAAGACCTGCGGAAAAAATCATTGCTTTCATATCTTTTACCACATAGAAACATAGGGTTTCACATAGAATTAAAAAAAATCTATGTGTGTATTCCTATGTGTCTATGTTTCTATGTGGTTCAATTGTTTTTAATAAATAAAATATTACTATTCCTTTTCTGGTAATGGATTCTGCCAATTTTTTTCATCCTGTACAAGATGCGTTAGTTCAATCTTCACTTTAAATTTATTTTTTAAATGCCTTGCCATTGCTTCAGCAGCATACACACTGCGGTGCTGCCCGCCTGTGCAACCAAAACTGATGGTAAGATTTTCAAAATTTCTTTTTAAATAATCTTCCACCGTGATGTCAACAATATCAAATGCACTATTGAGAAATTCCTGCATCCTTGTTTGTTGTTCCAAAAAATCTTTCACTGATTTATCCCGGCCTGTCTGTGTTTTATATTCATCGTACCGGCCTGGATTAAGAATACCCCGGCAATCAAAAACAAAACCGCCGCCATTGCCACTGCAATCATCCGGTATTCCTTTTTTGTAAGAAAAACTGTTGATCTTCACAAGCAGCGGCGTATCCTCATTTGCCTGCAGCGGGGTAAACTCTTCAATAATTTCATCGTTGGTGCAAATGTCAAGTACTTTTTTAAATTCAGGAACAGATATTCCGATACTATGATTATTCAGGAATGACTTTAGGTTTTTCAATGCAAGCGGAATGCTGGTTAAGAAATGTGCTTTACGTTCAAACAATCCACGGAAACCATAAGCCCCCAGCACTTGCAATAAACGGATAAGCACATAACCATTGTACTGACTTTTGAAAATAGTTCTGTCAATTGCTGAGTGAAGTATTTTTTCAAATGCACTCATATAATCATTCAGCAAATTTTCTTTCCAATCATCAGGCAGGTTGGCTCTTGCCTGCCACAGCATACTGGCCACATCATATTGCGGGGCGCCTTTCATGCCACCCTGGTAATCGATGAAATGAATGGCCTCCCCCAAACCCCCTCCGATAGAGGGGGCTACCATAATGTTCCTGCTTTGAAAATCGCGGAACATGAAATATTTATACTCGGTATGTGTCAGGTAATTACTCAATGCTTCAAAATCATCAATTAGTTTTTGTTTATCATACGGTTTTCTCAATGCATCTAAAAAATAATATTTGAAATAAAGCAAGTCGGCCATGATTGCCTGCTTGCCAAATTCTTTATTAGTCAAACAATGTTCATAGTCTAATTTTTCATCTCCTTTTACCTGAAGATTTGCCAGGGTTTCTAAACTTTTTTTGAAGAGTGAATAAATTGTATTTGTATAACCTTCGTTTTCTAACCGGTCTATTAATGAAACATCACCAAAATCTTGCTGCAGGTAAAACATCCGGTCTTTACTGACAGCTTGAATAACAGCAACTGGTAATTTTTTTTCAATGAATTTATTGGAGAAATAAATAAATGTTTCGTTCTCTTTTATGTTGGCGCCATAAGTGCCGATGGTGGTTTCGCCATCCACATCATGAATACGGAAATAGCGTCGTTCACTTCCTGAAAGTGGCAATACATCAATAGATAAAGCTTCTTTACCACGCCAATTTTTATAAAGATCAAGTATAGATTGAACAACCTGCTGCATGAAGCAAATGTAATGAACCCGTCTCAAACCCTTTTTTGGAGCAGAGTTCTGGCGCCGGCTGTATTCGGGATAATGCTTTCCTAACGGGTATTAGTTTTATTACCTTTGGGCTTACTGTATTTATAATAGTATATGAGTTATCAGCCGGTAAATAAAGTAAGGATAGTAACAGCCGCCAGTTTATTTGACGGCCATGATGCTGCTATAAACATTATGCGGCGCATTATGCAAAGCAAGGGCGCCGAAATAATTCATCTCGGTCATAACCGAAGTGTAAAAGAAATAGTGGAAACAGCCATTGAAGAAGATGTACAGGGCATTGCCATCACTTCTTACCAGGGCGGCCATGTGGAATTTTTTAAATACATGAAAGACCTGCTTGATGAAAATGGTTGCGGTCATATAAAAATTTTTGGTGGCGGCGGTGGTACTATTTTACCAACAGAAATAGATGAACTTCATAAATATGGCATTACAAAAATTTATAGTCCTGATGATGGAAGAAAGATGGGATTGGAGGGAATGATTGAAGAAGTGATTAAAAGTTGCGATGTGCAATTGAACGGCAAAGCAGAATATAAAACTGCAATGAAACTGGATGAAGTAAAAGATATAAGAAAGATTGCAAGAGAAATTACAAATGTTGAAAATGGGATAGAGTCTGGAGTCAGTAGTCTGGAGCCGGGAGTTAAAACAATTCCTGTTCTTGGTATAACGGGAACCGGTGGTGCAGGTAAATCTTCAGTTACAGATGAAATCGTTCGTCGTTTTCTAAACAACTTTACTGAAAAAACAATTGCAGTAATATCCGTTGATCCTTCAAAGAAAAAAACGGGAGGTGCTTTGCTGGGCGATAGAATACGGATGAATTCAATTTCTCATCCACGGGCATATATGCGAAGCCTTGCTACAAGAGAAGATAATACTGCATTGAGTGCGGCCATGCAAGAGGCAATTGATATTTGTAAAGTTGCTGAATTTGATTTTATAATTCTTGAAAGTGCTGGTGTGGGACAAAGCGATGCAAGCATTCTGGATTACTGCGATGTGAGCATGTATGTAATGACTCCTGAATATGGCGCCGCATCGCAATTAGAAAAAATAAATATGCTTGATTATGCAGATTTGGTTTGTATCAATAAGTTTGATAAAGCCGGCGCATTAGATTCATTGGCAGATGTAAGAAAACAATTCAAACGCAATCACAAATTATTTACTGCAAAAGATAATGAACTGCCGGTAGTAGGAACAATGGCGAGTAAGTTTAATGATGATGGCGTCAATCTTCTTTTCACATTATTGTTGAAGAAGATTGAAACAAAAACTGGGATTATATTTGGAAAATTTCATTTTGCTGAGACAGCCCAAATTTCCCAGGCCATCATTCCATCAAATCGTGTAAGATATTTAAGTGAGATAAGTGAAAGCAACAGAACTTATGATCAACTGGTAAAAGATCAATCTGCCATTGCTTCAAAATTGTACAAACTGGAAGGCACACTTGAAATGTTGAAGGATTTTTCTTTTGCGCAGGGCTCGCATGGTTATTCGCAGGCCGTTATAGAAAAAATGAAACTATTTTATGAAGAACAGCTTACACCGGTTTCTAAGAAACTGATTGAAAACTGGAATGAAAAATTAAAAGAGTACCAGAAAGATTATTATGAATTCACTGTTCGTGATAAAGTGATTAAGCAAGAGATGTTTTCAACGAGTTTATCCGGCACAAGAATTTCCAAAGTTGTTTTGCCCAAATATAAGGACTGGGGTGATATACTGAAATGGCAAGCGCAGGAAAATGTGCCGGGTCATTTTCCATTTACCGCAGGAGTGTTTCCATTAAAGAGAGAAGGTGAAGACCCGACAAGAATGTTTGCAGGTGAAGGCGGGCCTGAAAGAACAAACAAAAGATTTCATTATGTAAGTCTTGATCAGCCGGCCATAAGATTATCTACTGCATTTGACAGTGTAACCCTTTATGGTGAAGACCCGGCTCCCCGTCCTGACATATATGGCAAAGTGGGAAATGCAGGTGTAAGTATTGCTACTGTTGATGATGCAAAAAAATTATACAGCGGTTTTGATTTGTGCGATGCAAAGACTTCGGTAAGTATGACCATTAATGGCCCGGCACCCATGCTGCTTGCATTTTTTATGAATGCGGCAATTGATCAGCAATGTGAGAAATGGATAGAGAAGAATAGTAAATGGTCATTAGTCAATGAGTCATTTAAAAAGAAATTCGGTACTTCAATAAAGCCAGTCTATTTCAATTCTTCAGAATCATCGAAAGCCTCCCGATTTATCGGGAGGTTTGGGGAGGCTGCTTTGCCCAAAGGAAATAATGGTCTTGGATTAAAACTTTTGGGATTAAGTGGCGATGAAGTTTTACCAAAAGAAATTTATGAGCAATGTAAACAAACAGCTTTGCAACAAGTAAGGGGAACTGTGCAGGCAGATATTTTAAAAGAAGATCAGGCGCAGAACACTTGTATCTTCTCAACAGAGTTTGCTTTGAAACTGATGGGTGATGTACAGGAATATTTTATAAATAATAAAGTAAGAAATTTTTATAGTGTAAGCATCAGCGGATACCATATTGCAGAAGCAGGCGCCAATCCTATTTCTCAACTCGCTTTTACATTGTCAAACGGATTCACTTATGTTGAATATTATTTAAGCCGGGGAATGAGTATTGATGAATTTGCACCCAACCTTTCTTTTTTCTTCAGCAATGGTATGGATGCTGAATACAGTGTGATTGGCAGAGTGGCGAGAAAAATTTGGGCAAAGGCGATGAAATATAAATACAAAGCAAACAAGCGAAGCCAGATGCTGAAGTATCATATTCAAACATCGGGCAGAAGTTTGCATGCGCAGGAAATTGATTTCAATGATATACGAACAACGCTGCAGGCATTGTATGCCATTTATGATAATTGCAATTCACTTCACACCAATGCGTATGATGAAGCGATAACAACACCAACTGAAGAAAGTGTTAGAAGGGCAATGGCGATACAATTAATTATTAACCGTGAATTGGGTACTGCGAAAACTGAAAATTTTAATCAGGGAAGTTTTGCAATAGAAGAGTTAACGGATTTGGTTGAAGAAGCAGTGCTGACAGAATTTGATCGCATTACAGAGCGGGGTGGTGTGCTGGGCGCAATGGAAAGAATGTACCAGCGAAATAAAATACAGGAGGAGAGTTTATTTTACGAACATCAGAAACATACAGGTGAATTTCCGATTGTTGGGGTAAATACCTTTTTAAATAAGCAGGGTTCGCCAACCATTATTCCCAGTGAAGTGATACGGAGTACAAAAGAAGAAAAGGAACAACAGATAAATAATCTGCATAATTTCTGGAAACGAAACGAAGCTAAATGTGAAACTGAATTAAATAAATTGAAAGCAGTGGCGATAAAAAATGAAAACCTTTTTATGCAGTTGATGGAGACTGTAAAGTTTTGTTCGCTGGGGCAAATTACAAATGCATTGTATGAAGTGGGCGGGCAGTACAGGAGGAATATGTAAGAATATTTATCCTGGTTAAAACCCTTTTCGTTTCATTATCTCATTCAGTTCCTGCCACTTTTTATTTTTTGAAAAATTTGCAGCTTCTTCAGGAATAAAATTTTCCAGCAATAACTGGTGCAGCCCCAGCCGCTTGATTCTTTTTTTTAAAATTGCATTTGCTTTATTTTCTTCTGCTATCATGCCCGCATAAATAACTGTGAACCAGGTATTCATTTCTTCAGCAACGGCACCATACTCACTACTGATTAATGTAATTTTATCAAGAACAGCTGAATCAATTTCTTTTGTTGTTAACTCGTAAAATGAAATAAAGTCATTATAAATTTTTGCAACGCCGAATTCCGGTGATTGGGTTTTCAGCCAGGTAAAATATTCTATATCAGTTGGCGCATATCTTGCTAAACCCGGTTTTGTAAGATAAACACACCAGTCATCAAATTTTCCAGCATCAAATTCTATCCTGATTTTATTATTGATTATTTTAATAAGAGTAGCCAAAGTTTATTTATTATCACAATTTAAAAACAGTTTCTGAAATTATACTTACTTTTCAGAAAGATAAAAACTTTATCATGAGTATTAAAAAAAGTTGTGTTGTACTGTTATTCATTTATTCAATTGCAACAATTACAAGCTGCACTCATAGTGCTTATAGAACTACTAATAAGGTTTATAAAAAACAGGCGAAAGAATTTGCAAAACTGCTGAATGAATATCCATTAAAGGATTCCATTGGTTTAAATTATGCAGTTGATTGGGCTGGCACCACAAATTTTTCCATGCGTCGTCCAAATTTTGTTGTCATCCATCATACCGCACAAAACAGTTGTGAACAAACTTTAAAAACTTTTACACTTACCCGTACACAGGTAAGTTCACATTACGTTGTTTGCAGAGATGGAACGGTAAGCCACATGTTGAATGATTTACTTCGTGCACATCATGCAGGCGTAAGTAAATGGGGAAATGCGACCGATCTGAATTCTTCAAGCATCGGCATTGAAATAGATAACAATGGAAACGAACCTTTTTCCGAATCGCAAATGAATAGTTTACTTCACTTACTTGAAAGATTGAAAAAAACATTTAATATTCCACAAACAAATTTTATTGGTCATGCTGATGTGGCGCCGGGTAGAAAAGTAGATCCCAGCCGTTTGTTTTCCTGGAAAACATTAGCTGAAAAAGGATTTGGTTACTGGTATGATACCACCAGTGTGAATGTACCGGTTGATTTTAATG
>JANOJO010000207.1:0-3368 GCA_031418795.1 Bacteroidota bacterium
CAAATCTGAAGGAAGAACTTTTATTAGAAGTCAAAACGTTGGTTGGGGAAATTTAATTCTTGATGATATTGCATTCATAGATGATGAAACACATGAATCATTTAGCTCAACAGAAATAAAAGTTGATGATGTTTTTTTGAATATAACAGGGGCCTCAATTGGAAGAAGTGCTATTGCGGATAAACGAGTAGAAAATGGAAATGTGAATCAACATGTTTGTATTATCAGAACAAATTCAAAAACACTTCATCAAAAATTTCTCAACTATTTTTTGCTTTCAAAAAATGGACAGAAGCAAGTTGATAGTTTTCAATCTGGAGGCAACAGACAAGGATTGAATTTCGGACAAATCAAAACTTTTCAGATTCCCGTTCCCCCATCTATTGCAGAACAAACCGCCATAGCCACAGCCCTCAGCGATGCCGATGCATTAATTACCTCTTTAGAAAAACTCATTGCCAAAAAGCAAAACATAAAACAAGGAGCCATGCAAAAACTCCTGCAACCTAAAGAGGGATGGGTGGTGAAGAAGTTGGGAGAGATTGGTGAATGTATTATTGGATTAACTTATTCACCTGATAATGTAAAAGAAAGTGGGATTTTGGTTTTACGATCTTCTAATATACAAAATGGTTCTTTAAGATACGATGACAATGTTTTTGTTGATTCACAAGTTCCAGAAAAATTAATCAATCAAGAAAATGATATTCTAATTTGCGTTAGAAATGGTAGTAGGGATTTAATTGGGAAATGTGCTTTAATAAAAGGCAAAGCAATAGGTGAAACATTTGGTGCCTTTATGTGTGTATTCAGGTCTTCATTTAATGATTTTGTTTTTCGTGTATTTCAGTCAGATATTATTAAGAAGCAAATTGATGAGCATTTAGGTGCAACAATTAATCAAATTACTAATGGAAGTTTAAATTCTTTTGGAGTTCCATTTCCACCAATTGAAGAACAACAACACATCGCCACCATCCTCAGCGATATGGATGCGGAGATAGAAAAACTACAACAGCAATTGGCAAAATATAAAATGATAAAGCAGGGAATGATGCAAAACTTATTGACGGGGAAAATAAGATTGGTGTAATTGAGTAATTAAGGAATACTTAATAACTGAAAAAATATGGCAAACAAACATCTTCAAATACGCAACAGCACAGCCGAATTTTTAATCTTCACCTCACAGGCAGGCGAAAACACCATTGAAGTAATGGTGCAAGATGAAACCGTTTGGCTTACTCAAAAAATGATTGCAGCACTTTTTGGAAGCACAAAACAAAATGTAGGGCAACATCTCAAAAAGATTTTTGAAGAAGAAGAACTTCAGGAAAATTCAGTTGTAAAGAATTTCTTTACAACTGCCGAAGACGGCAAACAATACAACACTGCCTTTTACAATCTTGACGCAATTATCTCTGTTGGCTACCGTGTCAATTCGCAAAGAGCCACACAGTTCAGGCAGTGGGCTACTTCGGTGTTGAGAGATTTTGCCATTCGTGGTTATGTGTTGGATAAGGAACGGTTGAAGAACGGAGCTTTTTTGAGTAAAACATATTTTGACAATTTACTTGCAGAAATCAGAGAGATACGGGCAAGCGAAAGAAACTTTTACCAAAAGATAACTGACATCTATGCAACGGCAATGGACTACAAAACAGATGATAATGTAACGCAAACCTTTTTTGCATCGGTTCAAAACAAATTACATTTTGCTATTCATGGACATACAGCAGCCGAACTGATAATGAGCCGTGCAAACAGTAAAAAGGAACGCATGGGTTTGACTACATGGAAAAATGCACCGTCAGGGAAAATCATAAAGACCGATGTTGCGGTTGCCAAAAATTATCTAAACGAAAAAGAAATAAAAGACCTTGACCGTTTTGTAACCATGTATCTGGACTATGCCGAAACACAGGCAGAAAAGAACATCCCAATGACCATGAAAGATTGGGCTGGAAAACTGAACGCTTTTTTACAGTTCAACGAAAAATATATTTTGAAAAATGCAGGTAAAGTAACACAAGCCATTGCCAGGGCATTTGCCGAAAGCGAATTTGAAAAATACCGTATTGTGCAGGACAAACTTTTTGAAAGCGATTTTGACAAAGCAATAAAAAACCTTTCACCTCCAACTACAAAAAAGAAAAAATAAAATGTCAGCAGTAGGTCAGCCCGAACGCCACACACAAAACCGCATCGTGAAATTATTTTGCGAAAAGTTGCGCTATGAATATTTGGGAAATTGGGAAGACAGATTAAACAACAGCAACATTGAAGAAAGGGAACTGAGAAAATATTTGACCCGTAAAAAAGTTTCTGAAACTTTAATCAACCGCACACTTGATAAACTTCGTGGTGCAGCAAATAATTACAACCGCGATTTATACATCAACAATAAAGAGGTTTACAGTTTACTCCGGTACGGAGTGAAAGTAAAAGCAGATGTTGGTGAGAACTATGAAAATGTTTTTTTGATTGACTGGAAGCATCCGGAGAAAAACGATTTCTACATTGCTGAAGAAGTAACCATTTTGGGCAACCGCGAAAAACGCCCCGATATTGTTTTGTATGTAAACGGGATTGCATTAGCAGTGCTTGAATTAAAACGAAGCACCGTTTCCATTGGTGATGGAATCAGGCAAAACATAGTAAACCAGCAAAAGGAATTTATTGAATCATTTTTCAGCACTATCCAATATGTGTTTGCAGGAAACGATACGGAAGGTTTGAAATATGGAACCATTGGCACTCCTGAAAAATACTTTTTGAATTGGAAGGAAGATGAGCTGGATAACAGCGAATTGAAGATAGACAAGTATTTGTTGAAGATGTGCGACAAAAAAAGATTTCTTGAAATCATTTATGACTTTATTGTTTTTGATGGTCAGAAGAAATTGCCAAGACATCATCAGTATTTTGGAGTCAAAGCAGCGCAGGAACACGAACGGAGAAAAGAAGGAGGTATCATCTGGCACACACAAGGAAGCGGCAAGAGCATAGTAATGGTGTTGCTTGCAAAATGGATTTTAGAAAACAATTCTAAAGCAAGAGTTGCCATCATTACCGACCGTGACGAACTGGATAAACAGATTGAAGGAATTTTTACAGATGCAGGTGAACCGATAAAAAGAACAAGCAGCGGAAAAGATTTGATGAAGCAATTGTCAGAAGCAAGTCCGAGATTACTTTGTTCTCTCATCTATAAGTTTGGAAGAAGGGATGTGGACAATTTTGAGGAGTTTATTGCTGAGTTAAAAAGCCAGCCGTCAAAAGCAAGGGGAGAATTGTATGTGTTTGTTGACGAATGTCACCGCACAAATACCGGCAAGCTGAATAAAACCATGAAGGCATTGCTGCCG
>JANOJO010000208.1:0-21268 GCA_031418795.1 Bacteroidota bacterium
TTATTATCATCAACCACCACCTCCGGATAAAGATCCGCAACTGTGGTACATCGCTCAAAAAAGAGCATCGTTCAAATATCATTTAGCCACCTACCTGGTGATTAATGCTTTCTTCTGGATTATTTGGTATTTCAACGGGCAGCATCACAGACATTCAGGCTGGCCCTGGCCTATATGGCCCATGCTGGGTTGGGGAATCGGTTTATTTTTTCACTGGCTTGGTGCTTATGTAATGCCCAAAGAAAACTCAGTAGAAAAAGAATATGAAAAACTAAAACAGCAACAGAAATAAAACCTCACCCTCTCCAAAGGAGAGGGAGGCCGGATAAGTCATTTTTTAATAATCATTTTAATAATCAAATTTTATACAATGAAAAAGACAATTTTTATTTTAAACATTTTACTGGCAGCAAACTTTTCTTTTGCACAGATGCCGGATAAGTTTATGAATGCAATGGAAGCAAAAGTAGCAGCGGCGGATACTACTCAAAGTGTTGAGGGCTTACAAGAGCTTGCCAATTCTTTTGAACGTATTGCTGATGCCGAAAAAAATCAATGGCTGGCTTATTATTATGCGGCGTTGTGTAATGTAAATGCAGGATTAAGAATGGGAGGCACAGATATCATGGCTGGCAATCCTGATAAAACAGATCCCATGGCGGATAAAGCTGATGGCCTGATTAAAAAAGCTGAAGCTTTATCAAAAAACAATTCAGAAATATTTGTAGTTAAAAAAATGATAGCCACACTTCGCATGATGGGCGACCCGATGAACCGGTACATGACTTATGGACCCGAAGCTGCTGAAGCTTTGGAAACAGCAAAAAAATTAAATCCTGAAAATCCAAGAATATATATGCTGGAAGGACAGGATAAATTTTTTACACCGGAACAATTTGGCGGCAGTAAAACTGAGGCAAAAGTTTTATTTGAAACAGCCATTAAAAAATTTGAAGCTGCAAAACCTGAAACAAATATTCATCCTGCCTGGGGTTTGGGTACTACAAAATATTTTCATGCACAATGTCAGTAAAAATAAAAAGAAGGTGATTGTACAAACAGTCACCTTTTTTTAAAACAATTTTTATGAACGAAGAAAAATTTTCTCCAGAGCAAAGTCTGCAGGTCATTCAATCAATGATTGAAAAGGCGAAACAAAACCTGCAGGACAATTCATTTTACTTTCTGTTATGGGGCTGGTTAGTTTTTATAGCCGCCCTTTTGCATTTTAGTTTAATGAAGTTTACTGATTTAAGGCAAACCTATCTTGTCTGGAATCTAATGTTCATCGGCGTGGTGGCAAGTATTATCAACGGAATAAAACAAAGCAAAACAGAAAAAGTGAAAACTTATGTGGGTGAAACAATGAGATACTTCGGAATCTGTTTGGGTATTATATACATGAGCCTTGCTTTTATTTTTGGAAAATTTAATTTATGGGTTTATTCTTTTCCCATCTACATACTTATATATGCTGTCGCTTGTTTCTTTATGGGTTCCATTATGCAGTTTGCTTTTTTAAAATGGGCGGGCCTTTCCTGCCTTGTTATTATGGCGGTTTCAGTTTACGTTGGGTATGAATGGCAACTTTTATTAATGGCACTGGCAGTATTAATCGCCTATATCATACCCGGACATATTTTACATGCAAAAGAAAAACTTCAAACCAACTGATATGACAGATGAAAAAAAATTAACAGAGAAAGAAAGCCTTGAGTTGATAACTCAAATGATCAACAAAGCAAAAAATTCTTATCATGATACGGGATTTAGCGCCATGCTGTGGGGATCAGTAATTGCTGTTTGCTCCTTGATCAGACTTTCCGAAATTCATTTCAATTATAAGCTTCCCTTTGATATTTATCTCCTCACTCTTGTTGCTGTTATACCGCAGATATTTTTTTCAATCAAAGAGAAAAAGGAACGAAAAGTAAAATCCTACGATGATATTTATATGGATTATCTGTGGCTGGGCTTTGGTATCAGTATTTTTTTATTGATACTTATATCTAATAATATTTTCAGCGAATGGGGCTCTTGGGCAGCTGAATACAAAACGGCAACCGGAAAAACTGCATCCCCCGGGTTCTATGAATTTGTTAATCCACTTTTTTTGATGCTCTACGGAATGCCCACATTTGTTACCGGCGCTGCCTGCAAATTTAAACCAATGTTATGGGGTGGATTGTTTTGCTGGGTTAGCTGCATTGTTGCAGTTTACACTCCAGTTAAAATCGATCTGATCTTAGTGGCTTTATCTGCAATTTTTGCATGGCTTATACCCGGGATATTAATGGAAAGAGAATACCGTATTTATAAAAAGGAGCAAGCTACCCTGCATGTTTAATGATCTGGATCCCATATTACATTCCCAGTTACGGCTTGCTGTAATCTCACTTCTTATAAGTGTGAAGGAAGCAGAGTTTCTTTTTTTAAAAGAAAAAACAAATGCCACTGCCGGCAACCTGAGTGTACAAATACAAAAACTAAAAGAGGCGGGTTATATTGATGTAGTGAAACAATACAAGGATAATTATCCGCAAACAATTTGTAAAATAACTACGGCTGGTATTGTTGCTTTTGAATTGTATGTAAAAAATCTGCAGTCTTATCTTACCCAATCTTCATAAAAAAAATAAGGCCCTTTAGAAAAAGGGCCCGTCTCCGTTGATACTCTAAGTGTATGAAAAAGGTTTATCGGAGATTTTTATTTTTTTTTGATTAACGAGGATTGATTGCAACCTGCTTCCGTAGCTCCCTCCAGAATTAAGAAGATGGTGTTTAAATTTTTATTATTGTTTTACAAATTTTGCTGTCTGGCGGTCAGTACCGTTTGATACTTCTACTACATACATACCTGTTTTGAAAGTTGAAGCAAGTGGCAGGCTCATCATATTGCTGCCTTCCAGGCTGTTTACTTTCTGGCTCATGATAACTTTACCAGTCAAGTCATAAACTTTTACATTTACGGTTTGTGTTTCGTTAGAAGTATAACTGAAAGTCAGTTTATCATTTACAGGGTTACCGTATATTTTAATCTCGTTAGTGTTTGATGATTTAGGCTGGAACACAAGAATCTTTGAGTAATCAATATCCTGGCCTTTGTCAAACATCTTCAGGCGAAACATTACTTTATCATTGCTGTTGATAGTTTCAGTGTACTGGTAATCTTCAGTACCATATTTTTCAGTTGCAAAAACCATAGCAACAGTTGTAAAATCTTTTCCGTTTACACTTCTTTCCACTTCAAAATGATCTACTGTTTCGTTATCAGCAGCAGTCCATGTAAGCGTTACTTTATTATTTTTATTCAGATTACCCTGGAAACGGATAAGATGAACAGGAAGAATAGAATTGTTATTTGCAATTGCACGAACAAGATCATAACAACCAGCTGGTGATTTTGCTACAATAATTACCGGTTCGTTTCTGTTAGGTAATTCAATATTCTGCTCACCGGCGAGTTTATCGTTTATTGTTCTTGTATCAGCTAATATATCAGCAGCATCAAGTTCACCTATAATACCCAGGTCACGGTACACTTCAACTACTACTGCAAATGCATCAACCGGACCGTCAGTAATATTATATACAAGTAATGCTTTAGTTGCATCTCCGGTTAATTCTGTTATAAAAGAAGCGATTGTTAATTCACCAATTACATCCGAAGCTGATCCATTGGTTTTACCAGGATTATGATTTACCTGTGAACTGCCTTTAACCCATACACGACATTTCCCGTCTTTTTCACGTATATATCCATTGTCAGAACCAGGAACAGCAGTTACATATTCCACCTGATTATTGTTAATAGAGCTGAATTTGATTGTAAAATCTGGAGAAGCGCCACTCATATCAACTGCTAAATCTGGCATTGAAGTGATATACGATGGAATTGTATTTGAATTTGTTCCGCCCAATAAACCATTAACAAGAATTCCGTTCTTGTAAACAAAAATATGGTAAGAAGCGCCATTGCCTGAAATCTTTACAAAAAGATCATTCAGGTTGGAAGGCACTACAGCCTGAATATAACCACTACCACTTTTCTCCCACTTAGAAAGTGCACCACCAGCAGGCATAGACTGCCAGCTGAAATCAGCAGAAACATTTGTTTGAGCCTGTACATTGAGGGGGCTTGAAGCGGCGCCAACATAAAATCCTTTTGAACTTACAGTTTGGTTTGGAAGATCCATTATATAAAAACCAGATTTGCCGCCTGTCTCTTCGTAATAAGAAATTATTGTGAAGTTATTCAGATTTTCTGGTGTTGCATTAGTGCTTGTATTATAAAGCTCAAAAAATTCATGCTTACCGGCACCAGGATCGGTATAAACTTCATTTAATACTACCTGGGCGTTGGAGAAAATTGCAGAGATGGCAAGGGCGCAAAGGGTTAAAACTTTTTTCATTTTCTTAGGGTTGAATAATTAACGGATAAAACTTTTTTCTTCTTTGTAGCTGCCGTATTGAAACCGGGAAAGTTCTTTTTTAAGAGTAGGTATCAGTACGGATTGCTAATCGTAGTTTTTCTTAATTCTATTTGCTTGTTCTACGATGACACAAACCTAATATGCGGATTTTACCGGTGCAAGCTTTTTTATAAATTATTTTTTAAAACGTTTTTAAATAATTCATTTTCAATAAAAGATTTTTAAAACTATTTTTGAAACTCGTAGGAATACTATATGTCAGCAATCATCCAGGTAAGTAATTTAACGAAGTCGTTCAAAGAAATTCATGCAGTGGATGATCTGACATTTACTGTACATGAAAAAGAAGTGTACGGATTTCTCGGCCCAAACGGTGCCGGTAAATCTACTACCATAAGAATGTTGCTTACACTTATTGAGCCATCAGCAGGCGAAATAGAAATATTCGGACTTAATCTTTTTAAACACAGAAGGGATATTTTACAAAGAACAGGAGCAATTATAGAAAAGCCTGATCTGTATAAATATCTTTCTGCTTTGGAAAACCTGAAATTGTTTGCTGCATTAAGCGGGGTAAAGCTTAAAGAAAAACAATTGATGGATCAATTGCATGTAGTAGGATTGGCAGAAAGAGCTTACAGTAAAGTAAAAACCTACTCGCAGGGAATGAAACAGCGGCTTGGAATAGCTGTTGCACTGGTGCATGATCCTGACCTTATCATACTGGATGAGCCTATGAATGGATTGGATCCGCAGGGTATGGCAGATATTCGTAATCTTATCAATCATCTGAGTAAAGAAAGGGGCAAAACAATTTTCATATCCTCTCACCTGCTTACAGAAATGGAGCAGGTAGCTGATTCTTTATTAATCATACATAAAGGGAAAAATATAGTGGAAGGAAAAATGAATGAACTGCTTAATCCGGAAGTAAATGAAATAGAAATTGAAACGGATGATGCAGGAACTGTTTTGAGGCAATTAAAAAATACAAGTTGGGGTGAACATATAAATAAAGTAAATGGCAAAAAATTATTTATCCGGATAAAAAGATCAGAAATGCCTGCTTTTATTCAAACACTTGGGCAAATGGCACTACAGGTATATTCCATTCGCCATAAAAATTCGCTGGAAGAT
Source organism: Bacteroidota bacterium (assembly GCA_031418795.1). GTDB lineage: Bacteria > Bacteroidota > Bacteroidia > Chitinophagales > Chitinophagaceae > VBAS01. The sequence continues at coordinate 5,571 of JANOJO010000208.1, forward strand.
TATTTCTTATCTCTTACTGCTCATTAATATGTTTATATTATTAAAAATAGAACTGTTTAAAATCTTCCGCAGGCCAAGAACCTATATTGCCTTTGCTGTTATTGCAGTAATTATACTATTAGTTCAAATTGCTTTAAAATTTGGCGGCAAAGAATATGTTGGCCTGATGCTAAGCGGCATGAATGATACTTTTGAATTTATACCAACAGAAGTTATACTGAACGGCTATATGGTTTGTTTTGTTATTTTAAACCTGTTGCTCATTCATGTTCCTATTCTTGTAGCTTTAGTGGCAGGTGATGCTGTGTCTGGCGAAGCCAATATGGGAACATTACGATTGTTGGTATCAAAACCAATAAGCAGAACTAAATTATTATTTGTAAAGTTTACCGCTTCTTCTATTTACACCATACTATTATTAATATGGATGGCTGTGCTTGCCTTATTCCTCAGTATGTTTCTGTTTGACACTAATTCGCTGGCTGTGGCAAGGGAACTTGAGTTTAATGTAATAGAATCTACTGATGTACTCTGGCGATATGCAGCCGCTTTTCTTTTTGCAGCCATCGGGCTTATCTGTGTGGCAGCGCTTGCATTTATGCTTTCAGTTTTTTCTGATAACGCCATTGTACCAATTGTTGTCACCATTTGTATCATCATTGTATTTACCATACTTACTCAAATGCAGATTCCTTTTTATGATGAAACCATAAAGCCTTATCTTTTTACCACACACATGCTGGGCTGGAAAGGTTTCTTTTATGTACAGGCAACGGATGGAGAAACGATTCGGGGTTCTTTAGAAAATTTTCCGGCAATTATCAAAAGCGCTTTTATACTTATTGGATACACGGTTTTCTTTTTAGTAATTGCAGCCGTCTATTTTAGAAAGAAAAATATTTTAAGCTGAAGTTATGATTAGGATATTTATTTTTTGTGCTGCGATAGTCATGATGAAAACATCTTTTTCACAAACTGGAAATGATCTGTTGCTGGCAGTAAGGGAAAAATTAGAAAAGGTAAACGATTATGAAGCCAAAGGAAAATTGAAGACCAATGTTGTTTTTATAAAAGCCCCCGTGGCATCTGTTAAGGTTTTTTATAAAAAGCCTGACAAGATGAAAATAGTAAATGAATCAGGCTTATCATTTATTCCAAAAGGTTCTGTAAACATTAATCTCACAAAATTTTTATCGGAATCCGGTAATTTTGAAGTAATAGATGCAGGCAAAGAAGCAGCTACCGGCTATCGCATACTCAAGTTGTTGCCATCTGATGAGCAATCAGAAATTGTACTCTCCACTCTTTATATTGATGAAAAAACAGAATTAGTACGAAAAGCAAAAAACACAACAAGAGATAATGGTACTTATGAGTTGGAAATGACATACGGCCGGCAAGCTGCTTATGCACTGCCTGATAAAGTTATTTTTTCATTTAATACAAAAGAATACAGACTTCCCAAAGGAGTAACTTTTGATTATGATGACGGCTCAAAGAAAAAAACAGATGTGTCAATGAAAAATAAAAAAGGTAAGGTGGAAATTACATACACTTCTTATATAATCAACAAAGGGATTGATGATAAAATTTTTGCTAAGTAAAAATAAATTTACAAAATCATTAGTGAGATTAATGTGGGCTAAAGCCCGGGAAGAAGTTTGGATTTATAACCCCATCCTTAAGGATGGGGTTAATGAAAGATTATGACTAATGGGCTTTAGCCCAACATTATTTTTTTGTAGAAAAAATGCAGAGGTAAACGTTACTCTTCTATCCTTTCATCTTCTGCATTGGCAAACATGGCTGAGCCTATTTTCTTTAATGGATTTTTCCTGTTGTCAGTGTAACCTCTGCGGGTATTAATAATATCTATACATTCAAAAACTGCCGTACGGAAAGATGATTCATCGGCTGTTCCTTTTCCTGCAATATCAAAAGCAGTTCCATGATCCGGCGATGTTCTTACTATTGGTAAACCAGCCGTAAAATTTACACCTTCGCTTGCTGCCAGTGATTTAAAAGGAACAAGACCCTGATCATGATACATTGCCAGCACAGCATCAAACCGATCCTGGAATTGCCTGGCAAAAAATGCATCGGCGCTGAATGGCCCCGTCACCAGCATATTATTTTGTTTGGCTTCTTTGATGGCGGGTTTAATGATTGTTTCTTCTTCTTTGCCTATCAATCCTTCATCGCCGGCATGAGGGTTCAATCCCAACACAGCAATTTTTGGTTTATCTATTCCAAAATCTTTTTTCAGGCTTTCATTCAAAATTGAGAGCTTCTTCAGAATTGTTTCTTTCGTTATAAATTTTGCCACTTCACTTACTGGCACATGCTCCGTAAGCAAGGCCACCCGGAAACTTCCTGCATACAATATCATCACTACTTCATCTACCCCAAATGCTACTTTTAAAAAAGGAGTATGGCCGGTAAAATTAAATTCATCACTCTGCACATTTTTTTTATGAATGGGCGCCGTTACCAATCCATGAATTTCATTTTTACGCAATGCCTGCACGGCAGCCATCAAAGAATTTACAGCATACTTACCACCGGTTTCTGTCAACTGCCCCGGTGTTATTGTAATATCTTCTTCCCAGCAGTTGAAAATATTCAGTTGCTTAGGATTGATGCGGTGCATCTCTTTTATATTCTGCCAGTTGAAATTTGCTTCAGGAACTATCTTCCGGTAATAAGCAATTAATTTTCCCGAACAAAAAATTACCGGTGTACAGAATTCTAAAAGCCGGGCATCAGAAAAAGTTTTAATGATAATTTCAGGGCCAATACCATTGATGTCGCCACAACTGATTCCGATTATTGGTTTTGATGGTGCTTGCATATTGAGTAATAAAAAAACAAATGTATTGATTTTAAAAGAGTGGCGATGCCCCATGATGTAAACAGGAACAAATACTTCAGGTAAATACGAATGGTAAACCCCTGTATGAAATTCATTGTGAAAAAGGGTTTTCTGTAAGTAGCAACCCAAGCCCGATTACTTAAATGGGGAAGGTATAAGATGAAATTTCAACAAAGTGTATTTGATAAGTATTAGTTCCTTGCAACAGGCTTTACTGCATTGTATTTTCAATTTCTAAATTAATACCTTATGAAAAACATTTTAGTAATTGCAATTTCTTCTTTGTCTTTAAGTGGCTTCTCTTTTACCCCGGTGCCGGCTGATGAATCAAAACAAATAACCACTGTACAGGATGCTGCTCCGGTGCAGGAAATGTTTGGTTATTTACGTGTTCACCGGCAGGGCAAGGGAGTTTCAGTAAACTGGGGCATTATTTCATCTGCTGATGTAGCTGGTTTTAGAGTGGAGCGTTCTTATGACGTAGATTTTTTTGGTTCTGAAATTATCAACCAGGTACAATGCAATGGTTCATTAAAATATTCATGGAAAGATGAATCAGTTTTCCCCGGCTATATTTATTACCGCATCGGCTGTGTTATGAATGACGGCACAATTCATTATTCAGCTGTAGATAAAGTTCGCATAGTTCAGCATGGATAATAATTTGTAGCAACCACCACTCCGAATCTTTTACTTTTCTGCCTTTGCAGGGGTTGATATTTTTTTGAATTTAACCCTAGCTTATGAAATATTTTTTACTATTATTATTTACAGTTTGGCAATCATTATTGGTATCATCACAAATAACCACGCCGGTTATTAAGGCAGGTTTTGGAGTGGATGCAGATCTTAGGGCAAGGTTTTTTAATGGTGCTCTCCAAACCAGTGATGACTGGTTTCTTTTAGCCGGCACACCAGGTTTACCTTCAAACGGTGAGTTTGTAATTGATACCACCGGCGCTGCAGCCATGATTGCTGCTTATAATTCAGATGTTTCTCCCTGGCCCAAAAGGATGTCTTCATTTTTCCGTACCATGAGCAAGCCTCAGTTCACCACAGTCAATGGCAGACTTTGGCTTGATGCCATTTTTGTACGGGATTATCATGGTAACGATACAACTGTTTTTACTTCAGGTTCAGATAAAAATGGAATGAGCCCGGATTTGTGGACTGGTGGCATACAGGGAATTCCTGACAAAAATGATATTCTTGATATATATATGCATGTAAGGAGATCAGGTGGCCCGATCCTTACAGATTCACTATGGATGTTTGGTGGAATATCCCTGGACAACACAACCGGTAACCGGTATTTCGATTTTGAAATGTACCAGACTGATATTTATTATGACAGGGTTTCCGGGCAATGGTATGGATACGGAGTTGATGCAGGTCATTCAAGCTGGCAATTTGATGCAGCGGGAAATATAACAAAACCAGGAGATATTATTTTCAGCGGTGAATTTCAAAGTGGAACTTTAACCAATATCGAAGCCCGGATATGGGTTAGTAAAGCCAACTGGCAAACTTTAACACCAACCGCTTTTAACTGGAGTGGTTTATTTGATGGCGATGGTGCCGCTGCAGTATATGGTTACGCCAGTATATCCCCAAAAACTGCGGGTGCATTTTATACAGGCCTTGGAAGTCCTAATAATACTTGGGCGGGTCCTTTTGGCTTGGTCTTACAAAGCAATGCGCTTGCATTCACTAATCCCGCACCTGCTACAACCAGTAATAGTAAATATATACAGGATCAGTTTATAGAATTTTCAGTTAACCTGACAAAATTAGGCCTTGACCCGGTCAGCTTACTTGGAGGTGATATCTGCGGATCCCCCTTCAATAGAATTGTGGTTAAAACCCGGGCTTCAGCATCATTCACAGCAGAGTTAAAAGATTTTGTTGCGCCTACTGATTTATTTCTTGCCCCCAGGGTAAATATTGCTGCAGAGGTTCCTATCTTTTGCAGTGATGATGCAATAAGTACTATTACAGTTTTAAATCCACATGCTACTTCTGTCTATACATGGTCAACCACTAACGGAAATATTGTAAGTCCTCCTTCAGGAACTTCAATCCTGGTTGATACACCCGGTATTTATATTGTTACCCAGCAATTGTTAGCCGGTTGTAATACCTATGCCACAGATACAGTTTCTGTATTTCGTGATACTACCTGTTTTGTATTACCGGGAATATTGACATCATTTTTTGGTTCTTATAATTATACGGATGAAAAAGCGGATCTGCAATGGAAAACATTGAATAATTCTTCGGTTAGATCATTCGCACTGGAAAGAAGTATTGATGGAAGAAATTTTGAAAATGCTGGTATTATATTTCCTAACAGTAACTCAGGTGATGCAACATATAAATATTCTGATGATTTGTCTGCAATATTTGAACCCTTTGTAGAATACAGGGTAAGATTAAATAATAAAAACGGATCTCATATATACAGTAAAGTTTTGCGGATAAACCGCTCACTGGCTATAAAGGATGAATTCACAATAGCCCCAAACCCGGTTCGCGATAAATTTTTGCTCTCAGTCACATCTTTCATGGAACAGGAAGCAGAACTTATTTTCATGGATATGCATGGCCGGCCTGTAATGAGAACAAATCAGCAGGTTAAAAGAGGAGCTAACCAGTTTGCATTTACGATAAACGAAAACTGGCAACCCGGAGTTTACTATGCTGTAATGAAATTGAATCAGCAAAACTACAGTACAAGGTTTGTGGTTTTAAAATAGTTTGGTTTCATGTTGTTGTTTTTTTAAAACCTCCTCAGCCGCGGGGAGGCTTTTTTATTAAAAAAAATAATTTACACAGGCACGGTACATTTGCACACATGTACAAGTTGAAAAAATCTTTGGGCCAGCATTTTTTAAAAGATGAAAATATCTGCAGAAAAATTGTTGCTGCTCTTGAGCTTTATCCGCATCAGCAACTGATAGAGGTGGGGCCGGGCGGCGGAGCGTTGACAAAATACTTACTTCAATTAAAAGATATTGATTTCAAAGCCGTGGAACTGGATACAGAAAAAGTGGAATTTCTTTTAAAAACATATCCCGCACTTCAGCATAAAATTATTCACGGTAGTTTTTTGGATATTGAAAAACCATTTGACAAAAATTTTACAGTCATCGGCAATTTCCCTTACAATATTTCAACCCAGATTTTGTTTAAAGTATTAGACTGGAAAGAAAATGTGGACTGTGTTATCGGCATGTTTCAGAAAGAGGTGGCGCAAAGGATAGCAGCAAAAGAAGGAAATAAAGTTTATGGTGTAAGCAGTGTGCTGGTGCAGGCTTATTTTCATGTTGAATATTTGTTTGAAGTTCATGAAAAATGTTTTGCCCCGCCACCCAAAGTAAAAAGTGCAGTGATACGCTTAACGCCGGTAAAAGAAAAAATAGTAATGAAAAATGAAATTTATTTTTCAAGGTTGGTAAAAGCAGCATTTAACCAGAGAAGAAAGACTTTAAGAAATGCAGTGAAGGATTTATTTGATGCAGAAATATTGAAGGATGAAATTTTTAATAAGCGGGCAGAGCAATTAACTATTCAGCAGTTTGGGCAACTGACATTTAAAATGAAATAAGCAAATGGGCAAAGTGATTATAACAGCAAAGGCACATGAATTTTTTATTGAAAAATTAAAACAAAAAGGGTTTGAAGTAATTTATTCCCCGGATATCCAATACGATGAATTAATGACCATACTGGATGGAGTGGAAGGATTGGTGGTAACCACCCGCATCAAAGTTGATAAAATTCTTATAGAAAAAGCAAAAAATTTAAAATGGATTGGCCGGCTGGGTAGTGGTATGGAATTGATTGATGTGGATTTTGCTGAAAGCAAAGGAATAAAATGTGTAAGCAGCCCGGAAGGAAACAGGAATGCGGTGGCAGAACATGCATTGGGCATGCTTCTTTCTTTAATGAATAATATCTATTCTTCACATAAAGAAATAGAAAATGGGAAATGGATACGACATGAAAACCGCGGCACCGAACTTTCAGGAAAAACGGTTGGCATCATCGGCTATGGAAATACGGGCAGCGCCTTTGCTCAATTGCTGCAGTCATTCCATGTTACGGTGCTGGCAACTGATAAATACAAATTTGGTTTTAGCAAAGATTATATAAGGGAGGCAAGTCTTGAGCAGGTTTGTCGTTATGCTGATATAATAAGTTTTCATATTCCACATACTGAAGAAACATTTCATTTGGGGAATGAAGTTTTTTTTAATTCATTGCAAAACAAACCCTGGATTATTAATACATCAAGAGGAAAAATTTTAAATCTTGCTCATTTAAAAAATGCGATTGAAAAAAATCAGGTTGCCGGGGCGGGGCTTGATGTTTTGGAAAATGAAAATCTTTCAACTTACTCTGCCGGAGAAAAAGAAGTTTTAGATTGGTTGCTCCATCAGCCAAACATAATCATCACACCACATATAGCCGGGTACAGCCACGAAGCATTTTTAAAAATGGGGGAGGTGCTTCTTGAAAAATTAGGTTTTCATTAAATAACTATGGCATATTTTTTTCGGCAATTCCGGTAAATATTTTTATGACCAGAACTATACTCCTTGCCACCATTTCTATTTTATTTTTTTCCTGCTCCAAAAAAATTGAAAATCGTTTGATTGGCGATTGGAAATTAGACGAAACCTATCGAAAAGAAATCTTTGGCCGCGATTATTTTCAAACCGGGTACGAAACCGGCATCTTTACTTTTTATGAAAGTGGTGCGGCGGGCTATATTAGCAACACCGATACACTTTCAGGTTATTGGAAAGCAGATTATTATTCCAGGCAGCAGTCTAATTCATCAGGAGGTAATACTGAATCAGAACTTCTGAAATATTTAGATGTATTTCTCGCCGATTTTCAACGAAACAAAATTTTGAACTGGAAGTTTGATGAATTTAATTTCAGAAATGGCTGGAAATGTATCAGGGCGGTGGAGTATAGCCTTGGACGGGATAGAATTTATGAGTTTGTAAAACCATAATTTTTCTTATTCTTATTGATACCACGCAAAGAAATTTCTATATTTGCATCATACTAATTACAACGCTTCAGCTACCACTGAGGCGTTGTTATTTTTTGTTTTTGTAAAAGAAGGTTACCATGAGCAGTTTTAATTATGTAACAAAAGAGACACTGGAGCAGATGAAGGCTAACCTTCAGCGTATGAAATCAGTGGACCGGCCTGCTGCTTCAAAAGCAATTGCCGAAGCAAAAGAAAAAGGCGACCTGAAAGAAAATGCAGAATACGATGCAGCAAAACAAGCACAGGGTTTGCTGGAAGCAAAAATTGCGCATTTTGACAGCATGTTTGCCAATACAAGAGTGATTGATGAAAGCACAATTGATACCAGCAAAGTATCCATACTTACCCGTGTTACGCTTACTAACCTGAATACAAAAAAGCAAGTGACCTACCAGGTAGTAAGTGAAAATGAAGCAGACCTCAAACTGGGAAAAATATCTATCATATCGCCAATAGGAAAAGGATTGCTTGGCAAAAAGGCAGGTGAAGTAGCCGAGGTGCAGGCGCCGGCAGGAGTGTTAAAGTTTAAGATTGAGAAAATCACTATCTGATTTCAATTTTAGATTGTCGATTTCAGATTTTAGATTTGTATTAAGAAAATCAGGACTAAATTGTTTTCACGTTTTAAATCCGAAATCGTCAATCTCAAATCTAAAATTTTTGGTGGCATGACTATCTTTTCAAAAATAATAGCCGGTGAAATTCCTTCTTATAAAATTGCTGAGAACGAAAAGTTCTTTGCTTTCCTTGATATTTTTCCAATGAGAAAAGGGCATGTGCTGGTTGTGCCAAAAACTGAAACAGATAAATTTTTTGATCTATCTGATGATTACCTTAAAGAAATGCTTGTTTTTGCAAAACCAATTGCAAAGTCAATTGAAAAATCTTTTAGATGCAATCGCTGTGGTATATCTGTAATCGGGCTGGAGGTGCCACATGCTCATTTGCATCTTATTCCAATCAACACTGCAAATGATTTAAATTTTAACCAGGAAAAATTAAAATTAACTCCGGATGAAATGAAGAAAGTGCAGGAAAAAATTATTTCAAATCTTTAATTATTATTTGTGCTCCATCAGCATAATAGCCGCCATGGTTTCAATTCCCTCCCATAAAAAACTTATCTGTACATTTTCATTTTCTGCATGTTGGTTGTTATCGTAATTCACCACGGGAACTGTGATAACTTTTACCCCCAATATTTTTTCAAATAAATATAAAGGCAGGCTGCCCCCTGCTGATGGTAATAGAATGACTGGGTAGTTTACTGTTGATTGAATGGCCTTAATCATATTTTGAACAATAGGTATATCAAAAGAAGTTCTTTGTGCCACATACCCATCGCTTTTAGGAATTTTTATCAGCTTGCCGTATTTCATTCTTTCTTTATCAGTGGGTTCATGATCTATTACATAAAATCCTTTTGACTGAATATGCTTCACAACTTTGTTTATTTGTTTATCCACTTCATTGCCCGATACCAATCGCAGATCAAGTGTTGCTTCTGCTTTGGTTGGAATAATATTGGCAGCCAACTCACCCACATCAGCGCTTTTTATACCATTTATATTTAGTGTGGGCAAATGCAGTAATTCAACAAATGATTTGCCGCCACCTTCAGGCATGGCAATACCCAATTCTTTTTTTAATGTTTCTTCAATATTTGGAATTTTACTCAGAGCATCTTTTTCACTCGCAGAAAGCGGAATCACATCATCATAAAAACCTTCAATGGTAACATTTCCATTATCATCTTTCATACCTGCAAGCAACTCCACAAGCAACAGTGCAGGATTCGGCGCCCAGTTGCCATAGTTGCCACTGTGCAATGGCCTCTTTGCACCATAAACAGTTAAATCCATATTTACATCGCCCCGTACACCAAACACAACCATTTTTTTTCCTGATACATGCCGCGGCCCATCAGAAACAATCCACAAATCAGCAGCAAGTTTTTCTTTATGCTTCTGAAATATTTCATCAAGATGTGTGGAGCCACGTTCTTCCTCACCTTCAAAAAAGAATTTGATATTATGTTTTAAAGGAATGCCGGTTTTTACCAAAGCATCATACGCATTCAGTATCGTCATCACTCCGGCTTTATCATCTGCACTGCCTCTTCCACTCAATCGCCATTCAGGTAAAATTTTATTTGTATTTAAAATTATTTTTCCGCCCTGCTCAATTGGCTTGTCAATAAAGACAGGCTCAAATGGTTTTAATCCACCTGTCCATTTATCAGGATTCACCGGCTGCCCGTCGTAATGAGCATAAAAAGCAAGTGTAGTTACGGCACCGGGCACTTTTACTTCGCCATACACAGCAGGATTTACTTTGGGAGTGGTGCCATCAAGAAATTCTGTTTTTATTCCCCGTTGCTCCATCATTATTTTAATAAAAGCTGCATTGCGCAGGATATTGACGGTGTCCTTTGTAACATTCGGAATGGAAACAAATTTTACATACTCATCAATAATCTTTGCTTCATTATCTTTTCGGAATTGAGTTACTTTTTGCTGGGTTGTTTGCGAAAAACAAATTGAGAAGCTGAAGAAGGCAAACAATAAAAAAGGAAAACTATTTTTCATAAAAATATTTTTATTATCAAAAATTTTATCTTTTACCACATAGGCATATAGTAAACATAGGTATTCACATAGAATATAAAATAAATTTCTATGTGTGTATTTCTATGTGCCTTATGTGACTATGTGGTTCAATTTTTCTATTTTACTGTAACCCTACCCGGATTCTTTGTAAGAAATTCTTCCCAACCCTTTAATCTGCCCGCCGTTTTCAGTGCAGGCCTGTCCTGAAAATGATGACAAACAGCAACTGCCAATGCATCTGTAGCATCATAATATTGCGGCTCTTCTTTTAATGATAACAATCTTTGAAGCATTTTCCATACTTGCTCTTTATCAGCATTGCCATTGCCGGTTATTGATTGTTTTATTTTTTTTGGTGAATATTCTGTTACTGGCAAACCGGCGCTGATGGCTGCAGCAATGGCTACTCCCTGTGCACGGCCAAGCTTCAACATGCTTTGTACATTTTTTCCGAAGAAGGGTGCTTCAATGGCAAACTCTGTGGGTTTATGTTTTTTAATAAGATCCTCTATTTTTTTATAAATCAGTTGCAGGCGGATATAATTATCTTTTTTACCAGAAAGTTTCAGCACACTCATTTCTTTCATCGCCATGGCTGTGCCGCTTACTTCAATAATGCCATAGCCCATTAAAATAGTACCGGGGTCAATACCGAGAATTATTTTTGCTGTCTTTTGCAAGTGGGAAGGTATTTTTACAGAACCCCGCTCTTAGCGGGGCAGGTTAATGAAACGAAATAAATAGTGCTCCTGATTCGGTATGAAAATAAATAATATCCGGAAGAAAAATATTAAAATCTTTCTCAACTATGTGCTGGGGCCATTATTTTTTATATGGTTGAGCTGGTCTATTTTTAACCAGGTAAAAAACCAACCCAACTTAGAAGAGAGCTGGCAAAAAATAAAAGCATCTTTTAGCAGTCCATTACTTATAAATTTAATTACAGTAATTTTTTTAATGCTTGTCAACTGGTCGCTGGAAGCAATGAAATGGAAACTATCCGTACAGCAGGTGCAGCCAGTATCATTTTTAAAATCATTGAAGGCGGTTTTTTCCGGCGTTTCATTTTCAGTCACCACTCCCAATCGCATGGGTGAATACCTCGGAAGAGTTTTGTACATGAATGAAGGCAACAGGCTGAAAGTAATTTCTCTAACCATTCTTGGCAGCATTAGTCAGCTCATCGTTACATTATTATTTGGTGTGGCCGGTTTAGTTTTATTAAAAGATAAAATTATTTCTTCCGGCTTATCCGGGTGGCCCACCTGGATAAACCTGGTAATCATTGGCGGATTGATAGCTTTGTTTTTTTTAACAGTATTTTATTTCAGACTTGCCTGGTTGATAAAATGGATTGATAAATTGCCGGGTATTAAAAAATACAGTTGGCTTATCAATGAGCTGGAAAAGATAAATGCAACGTTGCTCTTAAAGCTTTTGTCTGTATCTGCATTGCGGTATTTTGTTTTTGGTTTGCAATACTATCTGCTGTTTCGTTTTTTTGGAGTAGAGGTAAACTGGTGGCAGGGTTTTTGGGCAATCGCAATAGTTTTTTTCATCATGGCAGTTATACCAACCATTGCGTTGTTTGAAATAGTACAGAAGGTTTATGTAACTAAAGAAATTTTTGCAATTTTTACAGCAAATACTTTGGGCATAGGATTGGTTACCACTTCAATCTGGTTTATAAACTTAGTGGTGCCGGCAATGATTGGCAGTATATTAATTTTAGGCATTAAAATTTTTAAAAAGGAAAATGAAATTACTTAACTCCGTTTGTGTTGTCAGCATGGGAATTATTTTTTCAGGTGCAGGTAATAATAAAATTGCAAACACTGATAAAATAAGCAGCCCGGTATTTCAGGCAGAAGAATTTTGCGGCATAACTAACACAGCATTCCAGGCGGGTGAACAGATTACATTTCATGTTTTTTATAAAGTGATAGGCACTTACACTCATGCAGGCACTGCAATTTTTTCCAATACATTAGAAACATTTAATAACCGTCCGGTTTATCATGTGGTGGGTGATGGAAAAACAAAACCATCTTACGACTGGATATACAGAGTAAGAGATAAATATGAAACTTTTATTGATACAGCCACACTGCAGCCATTAAAATTTATCCGCAACATCAATGAGGGGGGATATAAAAAATATGAAACGATAACATTTAACCGTACTGCAAATTCTGCTGTTACCAACAACGGTGTATTTAAAGTACCCGATTGCATTCAGGATGTACTCAGCGCTATGTACTATGCCCGTAATGTGGATTTTAATAAATACAAAGCCGAAGATAAAATTCCTTTCAAAATGTTTTTGGATAACGAAGTGTTCAATATGTATATCCGCTATTTGGGAAAAGAAACAATAAAAACTCAGTATGGCCGGTTCAAAGCAATAAAATTTAAACCACTGCTTTTAAAAGGAACCATATTTGAAGGCGGGGAAAAAATGACTGTTTGGGTAAGTGATGACCCCAACCATGTAGTACTGCGTGTGGAAAGTCCGATTGTGGTGGGAAAAGTTATGATAGATATGATGGGGCACCGCAACCTGCGGCATCCGCTTAGTTCTTTAATAAAATTAAGAGGTAACTGATTGCAGCTATTTAAAAAACCACCTGTAAAAAAAACCAATAGCAAAGCAAATTATTACAAGGATAATTAACCTGATAACTCTTTCTTTATTCATATAGAGAGTTTATAAAATTAAATTTCTTCCAGTTTAAAAAAATCTTTTGGCCTGATTCCTTTTTCTGTTTGATGCAGTGTACAACATTCATGCACCGGGTCATGCTCAAAGAAAAGAATAAAATCATTTTCTACTGCTTCCTTAAGAAAATATTTTTTTTCATGCAGTGTTGTCAATGGAAACATATCATACCCCATAATATATGGAAGCGGAATATGCCCGGCTGATGGCAATAAATCAGCCAAAAAAACTACTGTCCTGTTTTTATACTTTATTTGCGGCAGCATCATTGCCTGTGTATGACCATTTACAAAACGAACAGAAATGTTTTCAGTAAAAACTGTTTCACCCAATTTTTCATTTTTTCCGTTTTGTACTTCAATGAATTTTAGCTGGCCACTTTCTTCAATAGGTAAAATATTTTCTTTTAAAAAAGAAGCTTTCTCCCGATCATTCGGATTTACTGCCCAGTCCCAATGAGCTTTGTTATTCCAGTAAGTTGCATTTTTAAAGGCTGGCGCTAATTTTTCTCCTTCCCGGATAATACTGCCACCGCAATGATCAAAATGAAGATGCGTGAGAAAAACATCTGTGATATCATCTTTTCCAAAACCGTATTTCGTTAATGATTTGTCCAGCGTATCATTTCCATGCAGGTGATAATGACTGAAAAATTTTGCATCCTGTTTATCGCCGTTACCATTATCAACAAGAATTAAACGATTACCATCTTCAATCAACAAACAACGCAATGCCCATGAACAAAGATTGTTTTCATCGGCCGGATTTATATTATTCCAGATGCTTTTAGGTACTACGCCAAACATGGCGCCTCCATCGAGTTTGAAATAGCCGGTGTTGATTGAATAAAGTTTCATAGACTTTTTATAAAATTAATTTCGGGTTCACTTGTAAAGTTAATATTGCAGGGTTCTAAAGTCCTCCGCCAACGGCGGAGATTTAGGCGGCTTTTTTCTCAGCTGCTTTGGTATATAAAAGTAAAAACAATCCAATAATAAAAAGAATCATTAACGTAAGAACCGAAGTTCTTTGTGAGCCGGTCAGCTCAGTTATAAATCCGAAACCAAACATGCCAATCACAATGGCTACTTTTTCTGTTACATCATAAAAGCTAAAGAATGACGCAGTATCTTTTGTAACCGGCATTAACTTGGCGTAAGTGGATCTGCTTAATGATTGAATACCGCCCATTATAAAACCAACTATTGCTGCCAATCCATAAAATTCATTTATCCCGTTTTTAGGAATGATGTAGCCAATTATACAAACCCCTATCCATACAAATACACAAACCATCAATGCCTTAAGGTTACCAACAACAGACGAAAGTTTAGAGATAACAAATGCACCAGGTATTGCAATGAGTTGAATAATTAAAATAGCAATGATAAGGTTGTTTGTAGGAATTGCCAACTCACCTTTACCATATAGCGAGGCAGATAGCATCACCGTTTGCACACCCATATTAAAAAAGAAAAAAGCAACTAAGTATCTTTTTAAAACCGGAATTTCTATTAGCTGGTGCCATACTTTTCTTAATTCTTTATAACCATTTCTAAGAATATTTTTTTGTTTGCCGTTACCTGCCGGTTCTGATTTTGGCAAGCGGCGTAAAGAAAACTGCCCAAAGCCCCACCACCAGATACCAACCAATAAAAAACAAATTCGAAATTGAATTGTTGATGCATCATTGCCTGTATCATCTCCACCAACAATGCCCGGAAAGAAAACAAGAACAAAGCAAAGCAACTGAAGAATTACACTACCGATATATCCGAATGCAAATCCTTTGGCACTTACCCTGTCCCTGTCTTCAGGCGCAGCTATTTCGGGAAGAAAAGAATTATAATAAACCAAACTTGCCCAATAACCGGTACAGGCTACTACAAGGGATAAAAGTCCTAACCATAAATTTGATGCAGTCGAATCTGTTCTGTCAGTTGGTGTATTGAAAAAAAATAAGGATACACATGCAATACTTCCCATAGTAAGAAAAAAATTCATAAAACTTTTTTTATTGCCTTTGAAATCAGCAATAGAAGAAAGTATGGGAGAAATAATAGCTACAATTAAAAATGCCAGTGCCAGTGTATAATTATACAAAGATGTGTTTACAAATTCTCTTCCAAACAAACTCACATAGTGTGTTCCGTTCTGGTCTACCCGTTCTTTGGAGATGGCTTCATAAAATGCCGGAAATATAGTGGAAGTAATAACTAAATTGTAAACAGAATTGGCCCAGTCGTACATTGCCCAGCCATTAATTACTTTTTTGGATGCAGTTTGCATGCCATTGGTTTTAGTGAAGGGGAAGATAATGAGAAAAAATTTATCCAGTTTCCAGTACACCACTAAAAATAATAGCCAGTAAAATAATACCGCCAATTATTCTGTATACGCCAAATGCACGGAAGCCATAAATTTTTAGAT
>JANOJO010000209.1:0-8011 GCA_031418795.1 Bacteroidota bacterium
TCGGGCAGCAAATCTTTTTTAGGTTTTTCAATAAAAGAAGTAATCACACCATCCGATGATTTTAAAATTCCAAATTCCGGCGCATCCCGATCTCCAACCGGAATCGTAGCAATGGAAATATCTGCCCCGAGATTTTTATGATTATCCAGCATCTCAGCAAAATTCATCTGGTAAAGCTGATCACCAGAAAGTATAAGTACATAATCACTTTCAAAAGGATCAATATGTCTCAAACCCTGTCTCACTGCATCTGCCGTGCCCTGGTACCAGGTGGGGTTATCAGGCGTTTGTTCCGCAGCAAGTATATCAACAAAGGCCTTGCTGAAAGCGCTGAAATGATATGTGTTTTTTATATGCCTGTTAAGTGAAGCAGAGTTGAACTGTGTTAATACAAACATTCTGCCTACTCCACTGTTGAGGCAATTGGAAATAGGAATATCAACAAGCCTGTATTTGCCGGCAATGGGCACGGCAGGTTTAGATCGGCTGGCTGTTAATGGATACAATCTTGATCCGGCTCCTCCACCGAGAATTACAGATAACATTTCTTTTGAGTGGGTGATTGTTCTGATTGCCATAACTTGGAATATTATTTTAATGACTTGTATAAAGATATGTATTCTCCAGCCGCAGATTCCCAGGAATGATCAATTTTCATCATAAAACTTTTCATTTCATCAAACCTTTCTTTTTTATTTTCATAAAGATCAATAGCACGACCAACTGAATAAGTAATGTCCCAAACTGTTGCCTGATCAAAACGAATTCCAAAGCCTTCCTTATCGCCAAAGTCTGTTACTGTATCAATCAATCCACCGGTACTTCTTACAATCGGTGTGGTGCCATAACGAAGTGCATACATTTGATTTAGTCCGCATGGCTCCACCCTGCTGGGCATTAAAAGAAAATCGGCTCCGGCATACATTAAATGACTGAGCGGTTCGCTGTATCCGATATAAGTATTTACATATTTACTCATCTGGTGTTTTACACTTTCTAATTCACCTTCTACTGATGGATCTCCTGAACCTAATATGAGAAAATTGCAATTGCCCTGGTGCTGATAAATGCAGGCACTTATTGCTTCGGGTAAAATATCTGCAGCCTTCTCCCCTACTAACCGGCCGATAAAAGCAAACAAAGGTTTTTCAATATCAAGATTAAATTGTTTGCACAAAGCTTTTTTATTTTCACTTTTCCCTTCTTCAAAATCATCCACTGAATATTTTTTTGCAAGAAACTCATCCGTCTCCGGATTCCAGAAATCATTATCAATTCCATTCAGGATGCCGGTGCATTTACCTTTTTCATATTCAAACAAATCTTCCAGGCCGTTGGCAGAAATTTTCAGTTCATTCATATAACTCTGGCTTACGGTAATTACTTTCCATGCACACCGTACAGCAGAAGCCAGCGGGTTGATATTTTTTTTCCAATCAAGCATGCCCCATTTCCAGTTGTCGAATGCTGGCAGGTAATGGCTTTTATCCCAACCCATCCAGCCCTGGTATTGTGCATTGTGAATTGTAAGCACCGTTGGAATATCAGCAAGATGATTGAATGCAAAACAATGCTTAATCATAAACGGAATAAGACCGGCCTGGTGATCGTGTACATGAATAATATCCGGTTTATGTTTCCATTTGCTCAGCCAGTCGCATACAGCAATTTGAAATGCAGTGAACCTTTCGATGTCGTCATTATAACCATAAATTTTTTCACGGTCGAGCAATCCATTTATATCCAGTAAAAAAAGATCGAAGCCAAGCTTATTTGTTTTTTCTTTAATCACACTGTATTGAAATCCTTTTGATCCCAGGTACTGGCTGCCCTGGTGTACCAGCTCCCATTCATTTTGTAAAAGAAATTTTGTACGGTACATGGGCATTACCACTTTGGCAGTATGCCCAGGCTTATTTTGATATTTTGGCAAAGCGCCAACCACATCGCCAAGCCCGCCGGCTTTGGCCACGGGATAACATTCTGCTGATACATGAATAATTTCCATACTTTGCTAAAAAAAATTCTCTGAAAGATTATTCTTCAAAGTAAGGTGTTTTTGTGAAAGGACTT
Organism: Bacteroidota bacterium; assembly: GCA_031418795.1. Taxonomy (GTDB): domain Bacteria; phylum Bacteroidota; class Bacteroidia; order Chitinophagales; family Chitinophagaceae; genus VBAS01. Next base: position 2,074 of record JANOJO010000209.1, read on the forward strand.
TGATACAGCATAAAAATTTTTCACTAACAAAAAACTCTTTACTTTCATAGCTCAAAAATAATAACGATTGCTTTATGTCTAAAACTCAACAACCCACTAATCATGGAGCATTAAGCACCCTGGTTACCGTATTTTTTTTCTGGGGCTTTATTGCTGCCGGAAACAGCGTGTTTATTCCTTTTTGTAAAAATTATTTTCATCTTGACCAGTTTCAAAGTCAGTTGATTGATTTTGCTTTTTATTTAGCCTACTATATTGGCGCATTGGTATTATTTGCATACGGCGCATTTGGCGGTATGGATCTGGTGGGTAAATGGGGATACAAAAAAAGTATTATTTATGGTTTATTGTTTTCTGCGCTGGGCGCCGCTGCCATGATTGTGGCTGTACAACTAAATGTGTTTGCAGGCATGCTCATTGGATTATTTATAGTTGCACTGGGTTTTTCTCTTCAGCAAACTGCGGCGCAACCATTTTCAATTTCTCTTGGTGATCCGTCTACCGGCACCAACCGGGTAAATCTTGGAGGTGGAGTCAATTCATTCGGCACCATGATTGGCCCATTGATTGTCGCATTTGCTTTGTTTGGATCAGGTGAAATTTCTGATGCACAAATTGCATCGCTCAGCCTGAGCAAGGTTATACTTCTTTATGTGGCAGTTGGCATTTTATTTATTGGGGCTGCCGTCATGTTTGGCATGTCAAAAAAAGTTCCTGCAGGCATCAACCTTGAAAAAACTGAAAAAGCAGGTAAGGCGCTAAACACATTGCTTATCATCACAGCATTTCAGGCATTGCTTTTTTATCCGGTTTTTGACAGCTATAATTCAAAAGATGCAAAACATATTGAAACTATTTCGGTTTCAATAAAACCTGTGAAGAATCTTATTGATTCACTCGATAATCTTTCAGTAAAAAAAGGTATAACCAATACTGAACAATTAATGATGATGAAAGATTCTTTAAACAATACTATCAAACCGCAGAATGATGAAATTGCAGCATTAAAACACCCGCTTGAAAAAACAAGAATGTGGTGGTTACTCGGCGCATTGGGTGTTATTGTATTTGGATTATTATTATCAAATTCAATGGCGCAAAAAAAGCCCGAAGGCTGGGGCGCCATGAAGTATCCCCAGTTAGTTTTAGGCATGTTAGGCATTTTTGTTTATGTAGGTGTGGAAGTAGCAATAGGAAGCAACCTGAGTGAACTGTTGAAACAAAAAGATTTTGGTGCTTATAAAACATCGCAGGTAGCGCCGTTTATTTCTATGTACTGGGGCAGTCTTATGATTGGACGTTGGGCCGGTGCCATCAGTGCATTTAATATAAAAGGTAAATCAAAACAACTGCTTACTTTTATTATTCCCCTCATTGCATTTGGAATAATACTCGGGGTAAATGCCATTGCGCAAAAAGATATAACACCACTTTACTGGTATGTAATCTGTGTGCTGATACAAATTGCGGCTTTTTATTTATGCAAAGACAAACCTGCCCGCACATTATTAATCTTCAGTATTCTTGGTGTGATTGCCATGACTATTGGTGTAATGACAACTGGCAGGGTTTCAGTTTATGCATTATTAAGCGGTGGATTGTGTTGTTCCATTATGTGGCCATGTATTTTTGCATTGTCCATTGCAGGTTTGGGTAAATACACAACACAAGCATCGGCGTTTTTAATTATGATGATACTTGGAGGCGCCATCATCCCGCCTATCCAGGGAAAACTTGCAGATATAATCGGCATACACCAGTCTTTCTGGGTTTGTACATTATGCTTTGTTTACTTAGCCATTTTTGCATTTGTTGTAAAAGGTATTTTGCGTAAGCAGGGTATTGATTACGACAGCGACGTATCAGCAAGCGGCGGTCATTAAATATTTTATAAATAAAAAAACTTATGTCAGCACAAGAACAACTGGTAATAGGAATAGATATTGGAGGTACAGGTACCAAGTTTGGTATTGTTGACAGAGACGGCAATGTTTTGTTTTCCGGGGAAATGTCAACCAAAAAACATAAAACCGTAGAGCCATTTATTGATGAGTTGTATGAAGTAGTTTCTGAAATAATAAAAAATGCCGGTGGCATTGGAAGGATAAAAGGCATTGGCATTGGAGCGCCGAATGGCAATTATTATACTGGCAATATTGAATATGCTCCTAACCTGAGCTGGACCGGCATTATTCCACTGGCAAAAATGATTGAAGATAAATTTAATTTGCCTGCCGTACTTACCAATGATGCTAATGCTGCTGCTATCGGCGAAATGATGTATGGCGCTGCCAAAGGCATGAAAGATTTCATCATGATAACATTGGGCACCGGTGTTGGCAGTGGCATAGTAGCCAATGGAAAATTAATTTATGGGCATGATGGATTTGCCGGAGAACTTGGACATACCATTGTAATACCAGACGGAAGAATGCATGAAGGCACTGGCAAAAAAGGTTCTCTGGAAAGTTATGCATCTGCTACCGGTGTCAGGTTAACTGCAATTGAAATTTTAGAAAAAACTAAAGAGCCAAGCCTGCTGCGCAAAGTGCCAAAAGAAAAACTTGACAGCAAAGCAGTATATGAAGCGGCTATCGAAGGCGATAAAATTGCTTTGGAAATATTTGAACAAACAGGAAAAGTGTTGGGCATTTCACTTGCTAATGCTGTAATGACCACAAGCCCTGAAGCTATTATACTTTTTGGCGGACTGACCAAAGCCGGTGATTATATTTTGAAACCGACAAGAGAACACATGGAAGCTAACCTGATAAAAGTTTTTCAAAACAAAGTGAAAATTTTATTTAGCCATCTGAGAGAAGCTGATGCAGCCATCTTGGGTGCAAGTGCACTGGCATGGGAAATGAAATAGATTGTGAAGAGATTATTGAGTACTCAGAAATAAGATTTTCATTTATTTCCCTTTTTCTGAATAATAAAAACTGCGGGCACTGCCCTCTGCCCTATTGGATCAGATGGCTTAATAGTTTCTTTACCATTAATCAGCATACAACTGCTGCCGCCGCCATCTAGATTCAATGCTTCCCAGCAACCGAGATCCTGTAACATCTTTGCTTCCTGTCCAAGCGTTGCGCCTTCTGCTACACCGGGAAATCTTCCCTGAACTACAAGAATGATTATTTTATTGTCATTTGTATAGCCCATGGCTGTACGGGGATGTTTATCGTTGATGGCACTTCCAGTAAATTTCAATTCTTCGTTATTAGCGATATCTATTTTTCCAGCCTGCAACAGAACAGGCCCGCCTCCAACTGCAGCTTCCGTTTTCCATTTTTTAAACCCTTTTTTGAGGCCCCTTGTTTTGATTCGGGGGTGGATCTTTTGAGTGATACGGTATCTGAAACGCATAACATCCTTGAAAGAGATTTTTGCAGATGAATCCTTTAACCAATCGAAACTATGCTGGCTTGAATATGGAAATTTACGGGATGAATCAGAAAATATCCATGCAACATCAGCTTTTCTTTTTTTAGAAATTCCAATTGCGCTGCCGAACGGATGCCGGTAAGTCAAAGTATCTTTTCCTCTTCCGGGTATTGAATGAATATTATACCCAACCATTTTCCCGTCTTTAATAACCACATTTAAATTCTGGTTGGTGGCAAATGAAAAAAAAGTAGTATTTACAACAACCAGTGGCTTATTATTATTCTGGTAAAATTGTACTGGCGTAAACCTTCTTTGAAAAGTAGTATCTGCATCAAACAAAAGTTTCCTGTCTTTCAAATCTGCAATTACATAGAAAGCAATATTTGGTTTTCCATCAAGCTGGTCAGTTGTTTTATAAACATGAACTGTAGCAGGCAATGGTTGATAAAGTGAATCCACATTTACCCAACTAAGTTGTGCTGAAGCTGCACTGGAATTAATAATTAATAATGAATAATTAATAATTCCTCTACTCAGTCTTTTCATAAAAATTATTTACCTGATGATTGTTGATGTCCCTTTCATATCATAAATCTTTCCTGCCAGGTCCTCGGCTTTTAGCATCCATACATAAGTGCCTAAAGGCTGTGGATTGCCATTTATTTTCCCATCCCAGCCTTCTCCAAATTTATTTGAACTAAATACCAATTGACCCCAGCGGTTATAAACTTTGAAATAATAAACTTTGTTTACGCCAATATAAATTGGGCGCAGTAAATCATTTCTTCCATCACTGTTTGGTGTAAAACCGGTGGGCACATAAATAGCAGAACCTTTAAACACTTTTATATTCACAGTATCTGTTGCCACACATCCTTCTAATGTAGTAACAGTTACAAAGTAGCTTATGTCGTTTTGAATTATTGTTACAGGATTCCAAATTGCAGTATTATTTAATCCAGTCGCAGGTGACCATGCAAAATTGAGTTGCCCGATTAAACTGCCGCCAAAATCAACTAAGAGTTGAAATGGGATATTTGGTAAAATGGTAGTATCGTTATTTGCAAGAATATTAAGAACAGTAACGTTAATAGTTTTCGTCAGTTCAACAGATGCACAACCATTACTTGCTGTGGCAAAAAGTTTAACAGTCTTGTTACCGCCGGGAGAATAAATATGCACCGGATTTTGGAGTGTTGATGTACTGCCATCTCCAAAACTCCAGTTCCATTGAATAATGTTAGTAGCAATATCTGTTTGAATGGCAGAAAAATTTATTGGTTTATCAATGCATCCATCCGGTGCAGTAATATCAATCAGCGGAACAGGTTTGATAATAAAATATTTTATCGCAGTATCCGACTCACAACCGATAACAGATTTTACAACAAGTTTTAATTGATGATCGCCTGCTGTAAGATTTGTAAACAAAGGTTGTTGAGCATTGGAAACAACAGTTCCATCAATCAACCATGTCCATTGATTAATGACGCCAACTGTATTTACAGAAAGATCATTTATCCGCGGCTGTAAGTTTGCACAGGTATCAAACACTTCAAAATTGGCAACAGGTTTTGATCCTATGGTAATATTTTTCCGCAATGTATCGCTAATGCATCCATCAAGTCCTGAAATAACAAGTTTTACTTCATACACTCCCGGTGATGCATAGTTATGCAGGGGCGGGTTTCGTAAATTGCTTGTTGTACCATCTCCAAAATTCCAATACCAGGATTGAATGGGAGCAAATGAAACAGAAGTATCACTAAACAAAACAGGAGTGCCAATACAGGCTGCATTATTCTGCACATTAGTATAAAAATCTGGATTAAGCGCCGTGCAAAATTGCTGCAGATTAGTAGCGCCGCCTGTAGCAGCAGTAAATCCCCAATACACATTGGGATCATTATTAAAAATTGTTGCTACTATATTTTGATTTATGCTTAGCCGCAGCGCCCCGTCAAAATAAACTTCCATACTGAAAGCAACTGCATTCCAATTTATTCTCAGCGTATGCCATTGGCAGTCTTCAATATTTAAATTGGCAGCAGAAGCTTGTACCGGGCCGGCTAAATCTGCACCATGCGAAATAACACCATTGGCCTGAATGCTGATATGATCATAATACGGATCGTTGTTAATAGTATTTTGCCAGGTATCCAATGCAATTCCAATAGAAGGTGTGATGCCTTCAAAACCCATACCGCCACCACTGGAACCCAGGCTGGTGCTGATGGGCTGAAGAATAAATACAATACCATCAGCGCCGGAACTATCCAGGCAACCGGGATAGACATTGAAAGTAAAATCAAAAGAATTGCTGAGGTTTATTTTATTGGCATTCCACACACTGCCGCTTTGTGTAAACTGTGCAGGCGTAATCGTATAACAATTACAATTATTTTGTGATGCAGAGCCGTTAAGAATGTATTGCGAAAAAGAAAATACAGGCAAACAGGAAAGGAGTAAGTACAAACCTGCAATGAAAAAAAATTGCTTCAATTTTCCTGTCTTCATAAGGTGATAAAGGTACAAATTGAAGATTGCA
>JANOJO010000210.1:0-2323 GCA_031418795.1 Bacteroidota bacterium
CTTTCACCCTGGTACCAAAGAAAACCTTTGATTGAATAATTGATAACAGGCGCCACCATTGCATTGTATAAAGCTGCCGGTTGGTTTTGTGCAGCAATTCCGCCACCACCCAATCCGCTGCGGGGAATATATACTTCCCCAACTTTATATTGCCAGGTGCCTTTCAGATCAATTGTATCCTTTCCGGCAAATAAACAATAGGGCTTATCAGGAACAAATCCACCTTTGCCCGTAGTATTTGTAACTCTAATTACGAAAATATTTTTACCGGGCTTCAGTAAATCTGCCGGTACATTATATCTTCTTTGTGGATACATATAGGTAGTATTGCCAACTTGTTTACCATTTATAAATAAAGCATCAGCATCAACGATTCTTCCTAAAAAAACTTTTGCAGCTATACCAGTCATCGAAGCAGGTATATCAATTTCTTTTCTGTACCACACCACACCATTTAAATCTTTAATGCCCTGGTCTTCCCAATAACCGGGGATATTTATATTTTTCCAGCCCCTGGGAACATATGCGACATCATACCATTTTTTTTCACCAATCAATCCTAAATCTTTTTGTTGCGGTCTGCCTGTATTATTAGCTGCAGCATTCCGGTTGATGGTATTTATATAAGCTGTGTCTTTATTTTTCTGAATTGTATTTATCAATGAAGAAAAATCTTTCAACCCTTCCTCACTTGTCCATGCTTCAATAGGAGTACCACCAACACTTGCATTTATCAAACCAACCGGCACATGGTATTTCTCAAAGATTTTTTTTGCAAAGAAAAAGGCAACTGCAGAAAACTGGCGCACATCCAGCGGATTTGCCCATTTCCAATAACCAGTTGGCAGATCTTCATGTGATTTTTGTAAATCAGTCATAGTTGGAATCCAGAAATGTCTTACCTGCGGATAATTTGCTTCTGCAATATCTTTCGCATAGGTCACATCATGAATATTCATCTGGTGTACCATATTTGACTGGCCGCTGCAAAACCAGACATCGCCGATAAGGATTTCTTTCAATGAAATTTTATTACTGCCGGTAATATCCATTGTGTAAGGACCGCCTGCTTTCATGGGTGGCAGTGATACAAACCATTTTCCATCTGCAGCAGTTTTCGTTTTATAAGTTTTGCTATTAAACTTTATACTTACTTTTTCATTCTTATCAGCCCATCCCCATATTTTGATGTTAACGTCTCTTTGTAAAATCATACTATCAGAGATAAGCCGGGGGAGACGAACCTGTGCATTTGCATTTTGCAGATTTACAAATGCAATAACAACTATTATATATGTTATCCTCAGTATCATTTCAATTGCGTATTACTTACAAAAGCAATCTTCTTGCTATCCGGTGACCATGATGGTACGTTGATGGTGCCCTGCCCGCCAAATAAATAAGCAATATTTTTGGGCACACCACCACTTGCCGGCATTAAGCGGAAATAAATTTTTTTATACCAGGGATGTTCAGCGGGATTAATTTCTTTCGGATAAGAGAGATAAACTATCCATTTACCATCGGGTGATATATGCGGGAACCAGTCATTGTATTCATCAAAAGTTACCTGCTGCTGGTTACTGCCATCTGGTTTCATCCGCCATAATTTCATAGTGCCGGTTCTTACAGAATTAAAATATATCCATTTGCCATCAGGGCTGTATTCCGGGGAGTCATCAAGCGTTGGACTATTTGTTAACTGGTATTCTTTTTTAGTATTGATATCAATAGCCCATATATCATACTGGTTTTTTCTTTGACCTGTAAATACTAATCTTTTAGCATCAGGCGACCAGCCATGCAAATAAGAATGACCTGAATCTGCTGAAGTAATTTGTACAGGTTTATCAGATCCTGAAACCGGCAGTATAAACAACGTTGAAATTCTTTTTTCACCAACATGATTACTGATTGCCATTTGCTTTCCGTCAAAAGACAATACATGATCATTATTATTCTGGTTGGCAAAACCAGTATTCATTTTTTCAATATCTCCTGTTTTCAAGTTGTACTTATAAAGTAATCCTTCCGAATTATAAATAAGCTGTGTACCATCGGTTGTCCAGTTTGGGGCCTGCAAAGAGTTGGGAGCACTGTGTAATATCTTCCTCAGTCCTGAATGTACATCCATTACTTCCAGATGGCTTCCGATGTAATCTGTATAAGGTCTGTAATTTTTAGCTGGCGGGATAATGACTCTTACATTGCTGAAAACAGCTTTTTCCATTACGGTATCTATATGAGAACATAAATAAAGACCAACATAAGCTTCTTCATTCAACTCCATTTCTTTGCTTACCGATTTATAATTTTCACCAAA
>JANOJO010000211.1:0-3810 GCA_031418795.1 Bacteroidota bacterium
GGATCACAAACAAGAAGTTTTTGTTTTGTTGATGATCTGATTGAAGGAATCTATCGCTTGTTACTCAGCGATTATCATTTGCCTGTAAATATTGGCAACCCCGATGAAATTTCGTTGAAAGATTTTGCAGAAGAAATTTTAGAACTAACAGGCCATAAAGTAAAAATTATTTATAAACCTTTGCCGGCAGATGATCCTAAACAAAGACAGCCTGATATTACCAAAGCAAAACAGTTGCTCGGCTGGCAACCAAAAGTAAAACGTAAGGAAGGTTTGAAAATAACATATAACTATTTTAAATCGCTGCCTGTAGAAGAATTGAATAAACTGCCGAAGGAATTTGTGAGTAAATAAGTATTCAGTATTTAGTATTCAGTATATAGTATTTAGTATTCAGTATTCAGAAATCGGAAATCAGTACATTAGAAGAATTTTGAGTGAGTAGTTAAACTCTTGAACTTGTAAACTCTTAATTTTTTTAAACCCCAAACCGTAAACCAAAAACATGTACCAAAACTTAGTTGACAAAAAAGCAAAACTTGCCATCATCGGGCTTGGCTATGTGGGCCTGCCCATTGCATTGGAATTTGCCAGGAAAATTTCTGTAATCGGATTTGATATTCATGAAGGCCGCATTGAGATGATGAAGAAAGGAATTGATCCGAGTAATGAACTTTCACCAGAAGAATTTGAAGACTGCGATATTCAGTTTACATCAAAAATTGAAGAACTGAAAGAAGCAAAGTTTTTTATAGTAGCTGTACCCACCCCGGTAGATCAGCACAATGTTCCAGATTTGCGGCCAGTAAAAAAAGCATCTGAAACAATTGGCAAAATTTTAAAGAAGGGTGATTATGTTGTTTTTGAATCAACTGTTTACCCAGGCTGCACAGAAGAAGATTGTTTGCCCCTGATTGAAAAAATTTCTGGTCTTAAAAATATTATTGATTTTAAAACCGGTTATTCACCCGAAAGAATAAACCCGGGTGATAAAACACATACACTTGCAAAAATTATAAAAGTAGTATCCGGTTGTGATGCCGAATCGCTGGAGCAAATTGCTAAAGTTTATGAATTAGTAGTAACTGCCGGAGTTTACAAAGCATCATCCATCAAAGTGGCGGAAGCGGCAAAGATTATTGAAAACACACAGCGGGATTTGAATATTGCTTTAATGAACGAGCTTTCCATCATTTTTGAAAAAATGGGAATAAACACTTACGAAGTGCTTGAAGCTGCGGGTACCAAATGGAATTTTTTAAAATTTTATCCGGGTCTTGTTGGCGGGCATTGCATTGGAGTGGATCCTTATTATCTTACTTATAAATCAAGTGAGCTGGGTTTTGATTCAAAAGTAATATTAGCCGGCAGATATATTAATGATGGAATGGCATTGTATGTGGCAAGAAGAATTGTGCGGCACATTACAAAAAATGTAGCCGATGTAAAATCAGCAAGGGTGCTGGTGATGGGCGCCACCTTCAAAGAAAACGTAAGCGATATCCGGAATTCAAAAGTGGCGGATGTGGTGAAAGAGCTTCAATCTTTCTCATTGAATGTGGATGTACATGATCCCTTTGCATCATCAGATGAGTTGATGCAGGAATATGGATTTGGATTAACAGAGATTAACGGCACTGATTATGATGCAGTGATTATGGCCGTCTCTCATTCACCTTATTCAGATTTTGACGGCAAGTATTTTGAATCCATTACAAAACCACATGCCGTTTTTTATGATTTGAAAGGAACGTATAGAAATAAAATTACTAACCGGGAATACTGGAGTTTATAATTATGCCATTTATAAAAACTGAAATAGAAGGTTTGCTTGTCTTTGAACCCGGCGTATTTGAAGACAACCGGGGTTATTTTTTTGAATCGTATAATCAAAATACTTTTCAGCAGGATGGGATCGAAATAAATTTTGTTCAGGATAACCAGTCTTCATCTCAATACGGCGTTATAAGGGGATTGCATTACCAGCTTCACCCACATGCACAAACCAAGCTGATAAGAGTTTTAGCTGGAAAAATTCTGGATGTGGTTGTTGACATCCGCAAAGGCTCGCCTGCATTTGGAAAACAATTTTCAATAGAGCTTTCGGCAGAAAATAAAAAACAACTTTTTATTCCCAAAGGATTTGCTCATGGATTTTCTGTGTTGAGTGAAATAGCAGAAGTATTTTATAAATGTGATGAATTTTATAATAAAGCAAGCGAAGCCGGATTTATGTACAATGATGCAGGTTTGAATATTGACTGGCAAATACCGGTGTCAAATCAATTGGTATCAGAAAAAGATTTAGTGCTTTCTTCTTTTATTAATCACAACAGCAATTTTATTTATTGAAAAATGAAGGCCAGTTCCAAAATATTAGTAACCGGCGCTAACGGGCAATTGGGAAAAGAATTACAGGAACTTGCTTCATCTTATCCCGGATTTGATTTTATTTTTCTTTCAAGAACTGATCTTCCCATTCATCATTTTGAATTAGTAAGAAATTATTTCAATACGCTGAAACCTGACTATTGCATTAATTGTGCTGCATATACTGCTGTTGACAGGGCAGAGCAGGAAAAAGATTTAGCCTATCAGGTAAATGCGGAAGCTGTTGGTGTGCTGGCAGCTATTTGTAAAGAACATAATACAAAGTTGATTCATATTTCCACGGATTATGTTTTTGACGGGAAGTCAGCAGTTCCTTATAATGAGGATTCACTAACAAATCCGCAAACTGTTTATGGTGCATCCAAATTAGAAGGGGAGAAGCAGGCACTTCAATTAAATCCTGATGTAATTATCATCCGCACTTCATGGGTTTATTCTTCTTACGGAAAAAATTTTGTGAAGACGATGTTGAAGCTGATGCATGAAAGGAATGAAATAAGTGTGGTGAATGATCAGTTTGGTTCACCAACATATGCGGCTGATCTTGCGGAGGTAATACTTCAAATAGTTGACTATTTCCAAACTCACGACTCACGACTCACGACTCACAACTGCATTTATCATTTCAGTAATGACGGCGTTATCAATTGGTATGAATTTGCAAATGCGATAAAAGAAATTACTGAAAGTCCTTGTAAAATAAATTCTATTTCAACTGCTGAATATCCAACTCCGGCTAAACGGCCAGCTTATTCTGTTCTGGACAAAACAAAAATTCAGAAAACATTTGAAGTGAAATTAAAAAACTGGAAAGAAAGTCTTGAGATCTGCATCAATAAAATGTCCGAAAGGTCATGAAGGACTCTCCAAAGGAATCCTTCGTGACCTTGGGAGACTCCGTTGGAGAAATAAAATCAGTTTAGCATTATTTTTTGAAATAACAGCATTTTTTTTTCCACCTCTGTATTAATTTTTTCAATAATTAATATTTGTGAATAATAATTTGCATACATTAACTGTGTAATTTTTTCCTGGACTTTCTAAAAACAACTGCTATGAATTTAAAAACTGCTTTATTAAACATTTCCTGCTTTATTTCTCTCAGCTTTTTTTTAGCTGTTAGAACAAATGCACAGGTAACAACCGCCACTTTAAGCGGCACCGTTAAAGATGCAAAAGGCATATCCCTTGCATCGGCCACTGTCATTGTTGAATATCCGGATGCGGGTATAAAACAAACTTTAACCACCCGCGGTGATGGACGTTTTACCGTACCCAACCTCAGAGTTGGAGGACCTTACAAAGTAACAGTAAGTCACGTTGGGCATCAGCAAAGTGTTACTGAAAATATTAATCTTGAGTTGGGACTTAACAATACAATTGATGTTGTGATGGAGTCAAATGTAGCTCAACTTACCG
>JANOJO010000212.1:0-2584 GCA_031418795.1 Bacteroidota bacterium
CTTACTGGATTGATATGAAAAATGAAAGTATTCTTTCTGCAAAGATTGCTTCGTTATTACCATTGGGCGGTTCTGCTATATTGCTTATTGTAGTTACAGGCATTATTGGCGGACTTGTTGCCGGCTTTGCAGCCATGAGCGGCAGCTTTCTCCGGTCTTCAAATCAAAAACACTAAATCATTTTATTATATTTATCATTCGCCAATTAATGTTTGGAATAAAAATTATATTCGCCAACAAACTATCTATGAAATATTCAATACTGTTTTTTTTTATGGCTCTTTCAGTTTACTCTTTTGCGCAGCAAATAAGCGGTGTGGTAAAAGATAATAAAGGAAATATTTTACCCAACGCATCTGTTTTTATTCTGGGCACCACACACGGTACTACGGCCAATAACGAGGGAAAATATTTTTTGCACTTCAGCAAACCGGGCACTTATAATGTGGTATGCCAGTATGTGGGTTATAAAAAAGATATGCGAAAGATTACCATGGGCAATGAAGATGCAGTGCAGGATTTTATTTTAACGCTTATTGATTTCAGCCTGGAAGAAGTGGTGGTTCGCAGCGGCGAAAATCCGGCAAATGATATTATCCGCAAAACAATAGAGCAAAGACCTTTTTATGCAAAGCAGCTGGATAAATTTACCTGTGAAGTTTATACAAAAGGAATATTGCGCCTGAGAGATTATCCTAAAAAAATTTTTGGCCAAAAAATTAACTTTGGAGATTTTGATACAAGTAAGCAAAATATTGTTTATTTATCTGAAACCATCTCTTCTTATTCTGTAGAAAAACCAAACAACTCAAAAATTGAAGTGTTGTCTTCCAAAGTAAGCGGCAGCAGCGATGGTTATGGCCTGGCTGCGCCACAGTTTTATTCTATTTATAATAATAATATAAACATTGGCACCAACCTGAATCCAAGAGGATTTATTTCCCCCATTGCTGACAATGCCACTCATTATTACCGATACAAATATGAAGGCGCTTTTTTTGAAGATGGCCGGCAGATTAATAAAATAAAAATTATTCCAAAAAGAAAATATGAACCGCTTTTCTCCGGCCATATTTTTATTGTAGAAGATGAGTGGCGCATACATTCTGTAAAACTTCAGCTTACAAAATCATCTCAAATGGAATTGCTGGATACGCTGACACTGGATCAGATTTATGTACCCGCTTCAAAAGATGTATGGGTTATACAAAGCCAGGTAATTTATCCGGCTGTAAAAATATTAGGTATTGATGCGTACGGAAGTTTTGTAAATATTTATTCCAAATTTGATCCGGCGCCTGAGTTTCCAAAAAAATATTTTGGCAGCACCATCATGGTGTATCACGATAGTTCAAGAAGAAAGACTGATATTTTTTGGGATGATACCCGCCCGGTGAAACTGATGAATGAAGAAATACAGGATTACAGAAAGAAGGACAGCCTGGAACAACTCTCCAAAAATCCTGTTTATCTTGATTCGGTTGACAGGGCAAAGAATAAAATTTCACTGATGGGAGTTTTGATTTCCGGCGAGGATTTTTCAAAAGAAAAAAACAGGGTATCCTATCATGTGCGTTCCATTTCGGAAATAGTAAGCTATAATATTGTAGAGGGATTAGCGGTAAATGCCGGTGTTACTTATACCAAAAGACTTGACTCTGTTATTGGCCGTCGTACCTTACGCATAACACCCAATCTGCGTTACGGTTTCAGTAATCATCATTTCAATGCTCATGTATCGGGCAATTATACTTTTGGCAAAAAATATGTTTCCTCTATTTCACTTTCCGGAGGCAAACGGATTTTTCAATTTAATAATGCAAGCCCGATTGGCGCCAGGAATAATACTTTTTCCACTTTATTAAATGAAAGGAATATAATGAAAATCTATGAAGCATTTTATGTTCATGGAACTTTTAGCAAGGGTATTGGTTCTGGTCTTACCTGGAGTGCAGGGTTTCAATACCAGGATCGGACGCCATTAGAAAATTTAGCTGATCCCTATTCTTTTCGTGATGTAAAGAACCGTGAGTTTACTAAAAACTATCCGAATGAAATCATGACTCAGAATTTTATCAAACACCAGGCCTTCAGTATAAACTTTGGTATAGCATGGCAGCCGGGCGCCAGGTATATTGAACTGCCTGATCAAAAAATAAATATTGGATCTAAATGGCCTTCCATGGCAGTGGTATATACACATGGCATCAATGGGTTTTTGGGCAGCGATGTAAACTATGGAAAATGGAAATTTACTTTAACTGATCTTATTCGTTTCAAACTGGCGGGTGTTTTTAGTTACAGAATTGGAGCCGGCGGATTTTTAAATAATAAAAAAGTTGAAGTAATAGATTACCAGCATTTCAATGGAAATGTTTCCCGGTTTGCAAATGCCTATTTAAATAGTTTTCAGTTATTGCCGATATATGAATTCAGCCACACGAAAAAGTTTTATACTGTCGCCCATATCGAACATCATTTCAATGGATTTTTAACCAATAAAATTCCCGGCCTTAGAAATTTAAACTGGTATCTTGTTGGCGGTATTAATACATTTCATTTAGATAAATTTGATTACTTAGAA
>JANOJO010000213.1:0-2459 GCA_031418795.1 Bacteroidota bacterium
CATCTACCAATCTTGTTTGCATGTATGCACGCAGTTTTAGTGTTTTTGCCAATGTAATCCATCTGGATTTTCCAGTTGCATTTGTAGCGCCATAGAAAAGATCCTGTGCGCCTGGATAAGATCCCGGTGTTTGCGTAAGTGTTACGATTGCTTCATCAAGTAATGCTATGGCTGCTGCATATACATCCTTTCCTTTGTCAAGCTTTGGGTTTGTGTTTGCAGTTCCCTGGTTGGCTTCACTGTATGGCACATCACCAAACATATCCACCATTGTCATAATTGTATATGCTTTGATAATTTTTGCAGCGCCTGACTGTACATATTTTTTTGCTGCATCGGCAATTGGTATCAATACATTTACATGTTTTAAAATCTGTGTATATGCATTGTTCCATATACCATCATAGCTGGTTGGTGAATATGCATTGGTATAAGTTGGCCCATACATTACAATTTGCCGGGTAATTTCCTGGCCGAAAGAATTAGCTGTATTAAAAAATCCGGCAAAACTAAGTTGGACACGATTCATATAAAGATCCACATCAGCTGATGCCGGCAGTGGTGCATTGGGATTATTTAATAACCCCTCAAACTTATCGTCAACTTTCTTACAACCGGAAATAATTCCGGTAGCTGTGATAAGTATTATTAGTATTTTACGAAGTTTCATAATTTTTCTTTTTTTCGGTTTAGAAAGTAATTCTTAAGCTGGCGCCAATGCGGCGTGATGTTGGACCGGTGATATACTCCAATCCACGAACCGAGCTATTTGCAGCAAGACTTGTAGTTTCAGGATCAAATCTTACATACTTTGGAAAATTGGGTGCGTTGTACCAAAGATTTTGCCCAGACACTGTTAAAGAAACAGCGCCAAAGGGCAGTTTCTTAAGTACAGATTCAGGAAGATTGTAAGACATGGATGCCTCACGAAGCCTTACTACTGTTGCTTCCCAAAGTTTCAGGTCATTTGATCCAAAGAATCCACTGATATGATTGAAGTATGCACGGCTGGTGCTGATCATTATATCATTTGGTGTACCATCTTGCTTCACACCAGGAAGAATGACTCCAAGTGCTCTGTCAAAACCTACATCTTTAGTCAAACCACGGCCAACAAGAGTTGCTGGTGTAGTTGCAAGCATGTCACCACCCTGTGTCCAGTCCCACTGCATGCGGAAACTGAATTCCTTCCAGGACAATGTGCTGATACCGGTAAGTTTAAAATCAGGAGTTGGATCACCAATGATGCTGATGCTTGGATCAACAAGATAATCACCATTACCATCAACAACACGCAGACCTGTTTTTGTATCTCTAACTGTCTGAGTTGCCTGAATTACACCAAGTGGTTGTCCGTTGATAGCGAATAATCCTTCGTTAGAAAACCCATCAATTACAATTTGTTTTATTTCTGCTGGTAAATGAGAAACTTTGCTGCGGTTCAATGTAAAATTTCCATCAACCTGCCATCTCCAGCTTTTGCCTCTGATTACAGTATATCCAAGACCTAACTCGATACCTTTATTTTGTACGGTACCCGCATTAATTGTGGTTACTGTGAATCCTGTACCTGGATCTAAATCACGGTCAAGAATCTGGTCTTCAGAAAGTCTTCTGTAAAAAGTAAGATCAACGCTAACACGATTATTTATGAATTTACCTTCAATACCCAATTCTATTTCACCAATTAACTCTGGTTTCAAATTTGGATTTGCAAGTCGGTTACTTATGCTGTTAAGATTGATAACGGTTCCTACTCTGTCCTGAAAAACGTTTGTAGAAATATTCAATAATGGTCTTGTAGCATAAGGGCGGCCAAAGTTCGCACTGGTTGCATAACCACCTCTTATCTTCAGGTAATTTACCATTTTACTTCCTTTCAATACTTCTAAAGCCTGGGTAGGAATAAATGATACGCTGCCACTTGGGTAGAAAAGTGAGCGGTTGTCTTTTTCAAGATTTGAAGACCAACTGTTACGGCCTGAAGCTGTAAAATATAAATAGTCTCTGAAGCCGAATCTTGCTTCTGCAAATGCACCAATAGTTTGAGTCTGGCTTTTAAAATCGATACCCGAACCGTCTTCAGATGTATTTTCATGTATAATGAAATTGTCATGATCGAATAAACCATAAACGAGTTGCTGTGTACTTTTTTGTCCGTTTTGAGCGTAAATTCTTTCCTGAGAATTAATCCCTGCAGTTAGATCCAAAGTCCAGTTTGAATTCAATCTTGGAGTCCAGTTTGTAATAAGGGTATGATCCCAGATTGCATTATGACCATCAACAGTTCTGTAAAATCCGAGAGTATATTGGCTGCCACCATCCCTACCACCTTTATTTACTCTGAGTGAGTTGAAATCACTGTAATTATCATAACCTACACGGTAAAAAATATTCAGCTTGTCAGTAATGTCATACTTTAATTGCATGTTACCATAAACCCTGTTTACTTGCTGACC
>JANOJO010000214.1:0-2232 GCA_031418795.1 Bacteroidota bacterium
TATTCGTGAAAAAGGGCCTATAGCATTTGGCGGTTACTTTTATGGCATTACCGGTTTCCATGGCTTCCATGTATTTTCCGGTGTTATCATCAACATCATCATGCTTATCATGGCACAAAAAGATGTGTTTGCAAGAAGGGGCCATTACCAGATGATTGAAAAAAGCAGGACTGTACTGGCACTTTGTGGATCTGGTTTGGGTATTTGTATTCCTTTGTTTTTATCTTATATAAATTAAAAAAGAAAACAGCATAGCAATAATATGGAACATCAACAAAATCTTACTTCTCCTGAAATGACATTTGAGCATCATCATTCTGATGAGGAGTTTAAAAAAAGAGTAAAAAAAACAACCATACTTCTTTCTGTCATTACAGTTATTGAATTGGGGATTGGCTTGTCTATTTACACAATTCATAAAGGAGAAGATCCACTTCATTTGCTGGTGCTTATGTTTAAAGGCATGGTTTGTATTTTAACCCTTGCTAAAGCATACTACATTGTATCCGTATTCATGCACCTGGGCGATGAAATAAGAAATATGATTATGACCATCATTGTTCCGCTGATGTTATTTTTATGGTTTATCGGTGCATTTTTATGGGATGGCAACTCTTATAAAAACCTGCGCAATGATTATGACAAACATTTTCAGGAAAGAACAAAGGTGGAAAAGAAATCGGGCGGGCATTGATTTTAATATAGTAAGAAATTATTTTATAATCCTGAAACCATCCCGTTGCATTGGGGTGGTTTTTTAGTTAAACAAAAAAAACATTTTGAACAAAACTGCAGTATATGCTTTGTTAGTTGCACTCATACTTCCGCTGGGCGCTTATTTTATTATTAAACAATTGAGCAAAGATGCCGTGCATATACCTCAGCCTGTTTTCAAAGACTCGGTGATTACAACTACAGTAAATGGAAAAATAATCAATGAAGATGTGTGGCACAGGATTCCGGATTTTCAATTAGAGAATCAATTGGGACAGCAAGTGTCATTGAAAGATTTGAAAAAAATAGATTATGAAACAGGAGATACATCAGGAAAAATCTTAGTTGTAAATTTCTTTTTTACTCATTGTGCTACTATTTGCCCCCGGATGACGACAAACATAAAAAAACTTCAAGAGGCAATAAAAAAATCACAAAAAGTTGGCGACCGCACTGCGGACTTTGTTCAGTTTCTTTCTCTCAGTGTTGATCCTGATCGGGATTCTGTACCGGCATTAAAAAAATGGGCAGACAGGTTTCAGATAAATCCCAACAACTGGTGGCTGCTTACCGGCGACAAAAAAATTATTTATGATTTATCATTAAACCACATGAAGCTGCTGGCACAGGATCCCAACGGTGTGGACACTGGGTTTTTTCACACAGATATAATTGTATTAATAGATAAAAATGGTGTGGTAAGAATGCCTAGAGATGAATTTGGCAACCCCCAAACTTATCATGCACTTGAAGAAAATGATCTTACCAGGCTTTCAGAAGATATTGTTTTGCTGCTGCTGGAAAAAGATAAAAAGAAGAAAAGTTTTTTTGATGGAAAATTAGAATTGATTGGCGTGGTATTCTTATTAACCATTCTGGGGCTGGGTATTTTATTTACTGTATTAAAAAAAAGAAAGAAATAAATTATGCTGAATGCAGCTTGGAAAAAAAATGATAACCGGGCAAAAGTATTTATCATCTCCGTTTCGGTAATTGTATTTGCGGCAGTAGTGGTATTGAGCCGGGTAAAATTAAATGTGGAGTTGGGGTTTGATGAACATGTTTTTGCAAAAATTAATGCAGCTATCAATTCAACCGTTTCAGTTTTGTTAATTGCCGGATTGATTGCGGTGAAAAACAAAAAATATGTTTTGCATAAACGCATTATGCTTACGGCATTGGGCTTGTCCTGCTTATTTCTTATCAGCTATATCTGTCATCATTTATTTGCGGGTGAAACAAAGTTTGGAGGAATTGGTACAGCAAAAACTATTTACTACATCATACTCGGTACGCATATTCCTCTTGCGGGTCTTATCCTTCCTTTTATTTTATTTACAGCTTACAGGGCATTAATTGGTGAATGGCCTCAGCATAAAAAACTGGCCAGAATTACCTGGCCAGTTTGGTTATATGTTGCGGTTACGGGTGTGGCGGTTTATTGGATGATAAGTCCGTATTATTTATAACCGGTCCATTTCCTGTTCTCCATATCAAAAAGCCAGTAAGTACCATTTG
>JANOJO010000215.1:0-2284 GCA_031418795.1 Bacteroidota bacterium
GCCACATATATTATTACCGGAGCAAAATCTCCTGTGCGGTTAAAAATTGCTGAAGCGGTTTTCCAGTCCGATTCAGAACACTTAACCGGGAATCTTGACCCTGCTAATTATATCCTCCTGTATAAATTAAGTACCGGCAAATTAAACCGCACTTTCACAATGAACCCCGACGGCGGAAGTGCGACAATGATCCCAATTAGTTTTACAACACTGGAGCAGCTTTCACGCAGAATTGTAGTAACCGTAGCAATCCTGCAAGGCGAATATGCAATTGTTGACAGGACAACAACAACCAGTGAAGGTAACGTGAAGGTTTGGTGTTTTGGTATAGATTAAGCTCTTTCAGATTTTTTTAACGCCAGTAAAAAAATTCACCCTGTGGATTTTTGTTGGTTAAGCATCTCTTTTTTGCTTAACCATTTTTTATGCTCAAAACAAGAAGCCTGCTACTCATTTTTATTTTACTACTTTCCATTTCATGGTTTACATCTTCCGGCATCTGGAAAAGAACCAAGTCAATAAATATTTCAAGCACTTTAAAAAATTATGTTGTTACAAGCTCAAATTTGAAAACGCTTAAACAAAAAGCAACTGAAGCCAAAACTTTTATCAATACAAAAAAGTACAACGACCAGGTTTGTTTTATGATTGACATGAGCTTGCCTTCCGGCCAAAACCGTTTTTTTGTTTATGATTTAAAAAAAGATACAATCAACAATGCCGGTGTTGTTACGCATGGCCGATGTAATGAACAATGGCTGGAATCAAGAAAGTACAGCAATGAACCCGGATGTGGTTGCACCTCATTGGGTAAATATAAAATCGGTAATTCCTATATGGGAAGGTTTGGGCTTGCTTATAAACTTTATGGATTAGATAAAACAAACAGTAATGCTTTCAACCGGTTTATTGTACTTCATGCACATGAATGTGTACCCGAAACTGAAGTGAAGGATGAAATTTGCCAGAGTGATGGCTGTCCTACTGTTTCGCCGGGATATTTGCAGCAATTAAAATCGATGATTGATAAATCATCAAAACCCATTCTATTGTGGATTTATGAATAAAGAAGCGGGTCATTTCAAAAAAAATGAAATGACCCGCTTGCTTAAAAAAAATCTTTGTTTGATTATTCCTGTTTCACTTTAAAAGTTTTTACCAGCGTAGCGTCCATTGTAATTTCAATATTCAGCGCTTTGCTGACTGGGCAACTGGCTTTTGCATCGGCCGCATATTCTGCAAATGCTGCGGCTTTACACTTAGGTACTTTAGCTCTTACTTCCAGGTGACTGCCGATGATGGCCCCGTTTTCCAAAGTCACTGTACATTTTGTTTCAATGCGGCTGGGTGTTAATCCTGCTGCACCCAATACAAAACTCAGCTTCATGGAATAACAACCGGCATGTGCTGCCGCTATTAATTCCTCAGGGTTTGTATATGTTCCGTCTTCAAACCGGCTTTTATAATCATAATTTTTATTTTTAATTACTCCGGATTGAGTAAGCAATTTTCCGCTTCCTTCTTTACCGGAGCCTTTCCAGTTGGCTGTTGCTGATGATTTTTTCATATTTGTTTTTTTATTTTAAAATTAATGTGGTTTATTTATTTCTTCCAGCCTGCCTGCCGTCATGCAAGTTCTGCTAACCGGTTTTCCGGCTCGTTGTATTCTATAATGAAATTATTTTTACCCTCACCAATTATTATTTTCAAAAATTTTTGCTGCACCAGTTCTAATAAACTCAGAAAAAGAAAAATAGCATGCACCCGGTTATCACAGTTGCCAAAAATTTTTTCAAATGAAAGCATTTTTTCCTGCTGTGCATGAGAAAGCATAAAATCCCGGCTGCCTTCCATAGTGTATTCATACCTGATAACAGTATGCACCGGCCTGTTCGCAGTATCCTGGTAGCGCTGCATTACTCTTTCAAAGGCACGCATCAGTCTGAATAAAGTGATGGTTTGAATTTCTGTTCCTTCAGCAGCATCTTCTCCAATGCCGGCAAGTTCTTTCTGCAGGTTGCCTCTTTTTACAATCAGCATCCTGCCGGCTTCCATTTGCACCATTTCCGCTGCGGCTTCTTTATATCTTTTATATTCCAGTATTTTATTTACCAGTTCCTGCCGCGGATCTATTTCATTGCCCTGCTCATCCAGTTCTTTGCGGGGCAGCAGCATTTTTGCTTTTATCCTCATCAGGGTTGAAATGAATAAGATGAATTCGCTGGAGAGTTCTATGTTCAGTGTTTCCTGTGTATGAATAAAATCTAAAAATTCGTTGGTGATT
>JANOJO010000216.1:0-2223 GCA_031418795.1 Bacteroidota bacterium
GGAACAAAGCAAACCTTAAAGAAGGTGAAGAACTGGCGAAAGTATATTGTGCATCCTGTCATCGTTTTCCCGAACCAGTGCTTCTTGATAAAAATTCATGGTCAATAGTGCTGTCAAAGATGGCTATATGGATATATTTACTACGAACGGGTATAAGGCAGATTATTCAGTTTCATTAAAGGCGTATCATGACATAAGGATATTTGTAAATGACGGGAAAAATAAGTTTGAGGAAAAAGTTTTTCTTCCTGTGTACGGCATTCAAAAAGCTATACCTGCCGATTTTGATAAAGATGGTGATATTGATTTTGTATCCATAGCTTTTTTCCCTGACTATGAAAAAAATCCAAAGGAAAGTTTTATTTATTGGGAAAACTCAGGTCATACTAACTACAATCGTTTTACATTCGCAGCATCTGTCAGCGGAAGATGGTTGACAATGGATGCCGGTGATATGGATGGAGACGGGGATAAGGATATCATCCCGGGCAGTACAGTTTTTTCATTTGGAGAAGTACCACAGCAACTAAAAAATGAGTGGAGTAAAAGGCCTGTATCGGTAGTGATTCTTAAGTATACATTAGTAGATTAAATACAAATTACAAAGACAATTGAATAAAACTGGTTATGAGAAAACTGTATCTCCTGCTTTGTTTGGTCGTTTTTTTTTCCTGCACAAGCAAAGACGATGTGAAACTGCCTGACAGCGCAGTTGTGTTGCATACCAACGAAAAGAACCTGACAGCCTTGATTGTATATGATATATTTTCACCACCGGTGGCATCACGTATATATGTTTATACTTCTCTTGCAGCTCACGAAGCCATCCGCCACATAGATTCAAATGAAAAATCAATTACAGAAAAACTAAATGGGTTTTCTGCAATGCCACAGCCGGCAAAAGATAAAAAATATGATTTTACATTAGCTGCTACAAAAGCATTTTACAATGTAGCAAGGCAAATGACTTTTTCAAAAGATACGATTTCAAAATTTGAAGACCAGCTTTATCCTGTTTATAAAAAAGCATTGGAGGAAGATGTGTATAATAACTCTGTGCTGTTCGGGGAAGAGATTGCTAAGGCAATTCTCAAACGGGCTGCTTCAGATAATTACAAAGAGACAAGAGCATTGGAAAAATATTTTGGCAGTAGTGATGATGGTAAATGGAGGCCTACATCACCAGATTACCTTGATGCTGCTGAACCATACTGGAACAGGATAAAGTCATTAACACTGGATTCTTCGTCACAGTTTGATCCTGGGCCACCACCCGTATTTAGTATGGATACTGCCAGCGAATTTTACCGGATGAATAAAGAAACATACGAGATAGGAATAAATTTAACGAAGGAACAAAAAGACATTGCATATTTCTGGGATGATAATCCTTTTGTATCTCACCATTCAGGTCATATGATGTTTAATACAAAAAAGCAAACACCTGGAGGTCACTGGATGGGAATAGCAGCAATAGCCAGCCGGAAATCAAATGCAGATGCAGTAAAAACAGCAAGGACTTATGCCTTAGTAGCAGTTGGTTTAATAGACGCATTTATTTCCTGCTGGGATACAAAATACAGGTATAACTATGTAAGGCCAATCACAATTATCAATTACAGTATTAATAAAACCTGGGAGCCTTATTTGCAAACACCAGCTTTTCCGGAATATACAAGCGGGCACAGTACAATTTCAGCATCAGCAGCTACAGTTTTAACTGCACTTTACGGTGATAATTTTTCATTTCATGATGATGCGGATAAAGAATATATAGGCATGGTAAGGGATTTCAGCTCTTTTATGCAGGCATCGCAGGAAGCCTCTATCAGCCGGTTGTACGGAGGCATTCATTACAAAATAAGCCTTGATACTGGTGTGGAAGTTGGGGAAAAAATAGGGGCCAATGTTATAAAAAAATGTAATTAATACTTTTTATAAGCCTGGTTTTTGAGGAATATATTTTTTCAACTAAAAAAATTGAAACCCCTAACTTCGCTTTTTAATGAGCCTCTCTACAAGACATCTCCTCGGCATTAAAGACCTTACCACAGATGACATTTCATTAATTCTTACCACTGCCACCCAATTCAAAGAAGTTTTACAACGGCCTGTAAAAAAAGTTCCATCGCTGCGTGATGTTACAATCGTTAATCTCTTTTACGAAAATTCAACAAGAACAAGATTTTCATTTGAGCTGGCTGAAAAAAGACTGAGCGCAGA
>JANOJO010000217.1:0-2471 GCA_031418795.1 Bacteroidota bacterium
GCACTGGTGTTTTTATTATTGATGCCAATGATTTTTGCCATTGTGCGGCTTACTTCAGCCGGAGTATAAAATTGTCCTTTGCTCTTTCCGCTCTCGGTGGCGAAGTGGCGCATCAGAAATTCATACGCATCACCCAATATATCATCACCTTCTGCTTTGTTTTTACTGAAATCAAGTTCGGGCTTATCAAAAATGGCAATGAGTTTTGTTAACCGGTCAACCATTTCCTTTCCGCTGCCTAACTTTTCAGGATTGTTGAAATCAATATCCTTATCACCAAAACTTATTTTGTTTGCAGCAGCAATCGGCTGCAATATTTTTTTGTTGATGTCGTCTCCAATTGTGGTTTTGCCACTCAATGCCAGCATGTCTTTAAAACCTGAACCCTTCGGCACAATAATCGGAGCAAAGGGAACATCAGCATATTTATCACTGATGTATTTGATAAACAAAATTACCAGCACATAATCTTTGTACTGGCTTGCATCCATGCCGCCACGCAGTTCATCACAGCTTGCCCACAGGGAGGAATAGAGTTCTGATTTTTTTATTGCCATTAATAATTTTTATGAGTATTTAGTGATTCTCCATTCATGCTGTTTTGTTTTTCATTTGTTTTGCCAATTCATTCTCCCTTTCGGCTATCATCCCTAAAGCAAAATGAGTATTAGGGTATTGATCGTTAATTTTTAATGCTTCCCAAAAATATTTCTTTGCTTCTTCGATTTTGCCTTGCTGCATGAGGTTTGCACCAATGTTATTGATTGCAATATTGTCTTTAGGATTAGCAACCAATGCCTGATCATAATATTTCATTGCGGTGGGAACATCATTTTTGAATTTTGCAAAAATGTTTCCCATCATCAGCAGAGCATATCCGTTTTTTGAGTCCCAGCGAAGCGCATCAATCAAAGAGTTGATTGCTTCTTCCTGATCGCCTTCATCAGAAAAAATTTGTCCCATAATCCGGTGATACTCCGAATTAGTTGGGTTCTTCTCAATTAAATTTTTGAGAATTGGTTTTGCTTCAGCATAGTTTCCCTTTTCACAAAGGGCAACTGTTTTTTTGTAGTCTGCTTCTTGGGAGATTATTGTTGGAGTATCAATCTCAATAGTAACCCAATCTGTATCAACTGTAACTTTTGGTTTGTAAGGTCCGTAAGTATAGTACTCTTCTAATCTGTTGATTATTACTTTACCTCCCCTTAATTCGGGAAAAATGGTAAATAAGAAGTCATCTATCTTATGAATGATTTGCATTTGAATTACTTCTTGATTTTAGTTAATGCTTTCTTGATTACTTGTGTTGTCAGTGGGCATCACCAACTGCTTCAATTACTTTATCACAAAGCCAAAGAGAAATTAATTCTTCTTCAGATGTCTCGAATAATTTAGCAAGTTTAATTACTTGTTCCCGGTTCAAATTTACGCCTTTGATTGGTGTTCTGCTATCAATACATTTGCTACTTTAGTTAACCTCACCAATAGCCGAAAAACAAACTACACAAAAATTTATTCTTCTCTTCACCCCTTTTTCAAATTAAGTTTTTGTGCATTCTTCTGTGCTTTCAACGCAAGCTCGGTAGCAAGAAAACAATGTGCCTGTGTCATAGCTGTTTCAGTTCGGTTAATTACATCATCAACCAACTGTTTGCCATAAGGCAGTTCAACATCTTTGCAATCTATATACTGCGTGTCTTTTCCATTTACTAAAAACAAATGACTGCCTCCATCTCTTCCGGCTATATCAATGTTTTTTCTTATTTCAATAAATCCTTCGGTGCCAAGAATAGTTAGTCTTCCATCGCCCCATGATTTTAATCCATTGGGAGTAAACCAATCTACCCGGATATAACCGGTGCCATTATTGCCACGCACCATCACATCCCCAAAATCTTCAAAGGCTGGATATTGTGGATGTGCTACATTACCTGTTTGCGATGAAACAATATCTGCTTTATCAGAGGAAGTGAAAAAAAGAAACTGATCAAACTGGTGTGAACCTATATCTGTAATAATGCCACCAAAATATTTTTTATCAAAAAACCAGGATGGCCTTGTAGGTGTATTCATACGGTGCGGGCCAAGCCCGATTGTTTGAATTACTTTACCAATAGCTCCTGCTTTTACAAGATCACCTGCTTTCACGGTGGCTTTATTTTCAAACCGCTCACTGTACATGATGGAGTATATTCGGCCGGTTTGTTTTTGTACACGGCGCACTTCGGCAAGTTGTGCCAGCGTAGTGATGCCGGGTTTATCTGCCATATAATCTTTTCCTGCCTGCATGGTACGGATACCAATGCCGGCACGATCAACAGGAATTGCGGAACTGAGAATTAGTTGAATTGATTTATCATCCAGTATTTCTTTTTCACTGGCAGCTAATTTTACTTTCGGGTATCTTTTTGTAAAGCCTGCAATAAGATCAGCTTCTTTTGCATAGAGAGAAACCAATTCACCACCACCCC
>JANOJO010000218.1:0-1587 GCA_031418795.1 Bacteroidota bacterium
GTATATATAACTTATATTTCCGCTTAAAGTGAAGTTCTTAAGAGCATTTACAAAATCCAGTTTTTTTCTAAACTCCACTTCGCCACCAAAAGCCGTGGCATTCTTTGTATTTAAAATATTAAAGGTATTTGTACCGGGTCCTGTTCTGTTAAAGTAATACTCAATAGGTTTATCAAAGTGTTTAAAGTAAGCGCCGAATGTTATTAATTCTCCAGCACGGGGATATAATTCGTAACGCAGATCAAGATTGGTAACTTTTGTACGTTCTGCAGTTTTGTTGCCTACCACCTGTGCACCTAATTCAAAATCGTAGAAAGCAAATGGACTAAGCTCCCTGAACTCGGGCCTGATAACTGTTTGGCTTGCTGCAAAACGGAAATTTGTTTTATTGTTTAATTTATAGGCAAGGTTTATACCCGGTAAAAAATCTTTAACTATTGTATTTACATGCCGGGGATCAGTTTTTTGTACACTTCCTACCAACTGGTCAAAACTTTCAAACCTTACACCCCAAACCAGTCTGAATTTTTCGCCAATCGAATTGTCAAATTGCAGGTAAGCCGCATTTAAAATAGTATTGGCTATATAGCGATAAGCATTACCATTAATTTCATCAAACTGAACTTTATCATTGCCAATGCCAAAGTTTTCAGCAGCATATAATTTATCGGCAGAAAGTAATTTTATGGCATTGCTGGCTGTGTTGGTATAAAAAGGGCGGCTGTCAAATAAACGGTCTTTTACCTGGAAAAGATAACCTGCTTTTACACTGTGTTTTTTTCCGCCCAGGTTAAATGATTTGGTTACATCGCCACCGGCATTATAGATATAATCATTTAAGAAACTGTAAAAAATACTTCCGCTTTTTTGCCCGGCGCCCAGGCCAAGTAATGCATAATAGGGAGCATTGGGATCGGTACCATCCTGTGTATAAAATAAACGGCGTTGATCGGGAATGTATTGATCAAGAATATTAAAACCACCATACCATTTAACCTTTGTCTCAATCTTTGGTAAATTATGTTCACCAATAATTTGTGTGTTGAAGAATGTATTTTGCCTGAACCCGATCTCTGTTGCTTTAACCCTGTCGCCGGTACCACCTCCACTTAAAATATAATCCCTGCCGTCATAACGATCGGTTACAAAATCAGTAGTATTGATGTTGATGAGGTTTTTTAAAGAAATTTTATTGTTGTTATTTAACTGCAGTGTGATATTGGCAAGCGCTCCGGCAAGCACATCCCTGCTGTATTTGTTGTTGTTGTATTTTATCTCAACATCACCATCGTTATTGGCAATGAAAGTATTGTCAAAAGGAGTGCGTTTGTTGGATTGATTATAAGTCAATGCAAAAATGCCGGCAACTTTTTTACCGAATATTTTTGTGGTTCCTCCGCCATTGATCTGAAAAGAAGCATTAATTGGAGCTGATCCTGATTTAGCAACCCAGTTATTCCTGAACTGTTTTCCGAGTTCGGTTTTTTCGGCAGGCGATAAAGCGCTGAATGCAGATTTTAGTGGTAAAGCAGATGGTAAAGACCTTGCTTTATTATCAATGCCTAACCAATCTAATTTGACGCCGGG
>JANOJO010000219.1:0-7944 GCA_031418795.1 Bacteroidota bacterium
TCGCTGGTGAATGCTTTCACGATTGAAATTCCCTGGAAGGTTTCCTGTACAATGGTGCCACTGTCGGCTAACTGATCTTGTGCCCTGCGTGCCATTTTGCGAATGCGTTTTCCAAACAGCACGGCAATGATGGCAAGAAGAGGAACCACGGCCAGCATGACAAGAGCAAGCTTGGCGCTGATCCAGAAAATAAAAAACAAACCGATGATAAGTGTGAAGATGCCGCGTAAAAATTCGGCGAGTGTAAAAGATATTGCATCCTGTATCTGCGAAAGATCTGAAGAAATGCGGTTGCTTAATTCACCCACTCTTTTCTCGGTAAAAAAACTCATGGGCATGGTGAGTAATTTACTGTACACATCTTTACGCATATCGGCCAGTGATCTTTCTCCGGCTGATGTCAACAGGTACACCCGCATGAAAGAAAAAATAGTTTGCAGTCCCAGTTGACAAAAAATAAGAAGCAGTGTTGTATTTAAACTCCAGTGAATATTTTTTAAACCAAAAGAAAATTGTGAAGTGGTATTCATGCCGGGTATTGATGTTCCTGGTGCAGCAGCGTCAATCATTTTTCCTAAGAACAACGGAAATAAACTGGTGGTAAATGCTGAGAGTGCAATGAACAGCAGTCCCCAGATAAATTTGCTGCGGTGTGGTTTTAAATAGGTAAAAAGTATAAGCGCCTGGCGCAGGCTTTCTTTGGAGATTTTTGCTTTGGCTGATCCGGATTTTTGGGTTTCGTTTAAATGTCGGTTTGCCGTGGCCATTGATGAAATGAAAATTTATAATTGAACCGCAAGGTAACTATTATGATTTGGAGGAAAGATGACTTTTCAGCAGCATAAGGATTTAGTAATGCCGGTAGTTTTTGCCATGCTGAGTGATTCGTATAAAAGCATCTTAATGCCATACAGATTTTTTAATAGCAACACGCCGGCTGGTTGCTTTGTCATCTCTTTCCAAAAAAAATCAACCATTCCAAAAATTATATCTTTATAAAAACTGTCGCATCAGCGTAATTAAAAAAGTATGGATCCATTATTTGTCAATAAAGAAAAAATTGCTTCGCTGCTGCCCATGGATGAATGCATTGAGGTAATGGACAAAATGTTTCGTTCGCTGGCAAGCGGGGAAACGGTGCAGCCTTTGCGTTCATTGATGTGGCTTCCGGGTAAAAGAAGTTTGCTCGGTATGATGCCGGGCCATGCAGCAGGTTTGGGTATGATGGGCATTAAAGTAATCAGCGTTTTTCATGACAACAGGGAGGCGGGTCTTCCATCTCATCAGGGCGTCGTTATATTATTTGATGCGCATCACGGGCAACCGCTCATGATTTTTGATGCGCTGGAAATAACGGCGATTCGTACCGCGGCCGCCAGTGGACTGGCCACCCGTATGCTGGCAAAAGAAAATGCGGAGCTGCTCGCTATCATTGGTTCGGGTGAGCAGGCCAAAAGACATATAGAAGCGATGCTGCTGGTAAGAAATATAAAACAGATCAATATCTGGAGCCGCAATGAAAAACATGCAAAGGAACTGGTGAATGAAATGCAGGGAAAATACAATATACCCATTCATTTAAAAAAAGATGCACAGCAGGCGGTGAAGCATGCTGATATTATCTGCACGGTTACTTCATCCAAAGAACCTGTGCTGATGGGTGACTGGATAGCCAGTGGTGCACATATCAATGCAGTTGGCAGCAGCACCGCCGTTACAAGAGAACTGGATACGGCTGCGGTGGTGAAATCAAAATTATATTGTGATTGTTATGAATCGCTTTTAAATGAAGCCGGTGAT
Organism: Bacteroidota bacterium; assembly: GCA_031418795.1. Lineage (GTDB taxonomy): Bacteria > Bacteroidota > Bacteroidia > Chitinophagales > Chitinophagaceae > VBAS01. The sequence goes on from JANOJO010000219.1 coordinate 1,801, forward strand.
TTTTTGATTCCGAAAAAAGAAGGAGCCGTAAAGGATGCGCATGTAAAAGCCGAATTAGGTGAAGTGCTGCTTGGTACAAAAAAAGGAAGAGAGCATGAGGATGAGATCACTATTTATAAATCGCTGGGTATTGCGGCGGAAGATATTTTTTCGGCTTACTATATTTATGAGAAGATAAAGTTGTGAGCCTTGAGCTGCGAGCTGCGAGTCATAAATGAGAAGTTTAACTATAAGTCTCCTAGCTCAAAACTCGTAGCTCGCAGCCAATTAAATCAGTAAACTCTTAAAAAATGATAGCTACACAAAAAGAGATTTCTGTCTCCCTGCAGGATATCCGTGATGCGCAGCAACGCATTAAAGGCAAAGTGAATCGTACGCCGCTGATTCGTTTCTATGGCGATAACCTGCCCGGAGAAATTTACCTGAAGCTGGAGAATCTTCAGCCGATTGGTTCATTTAAACTGAGAGGTGCATACAATGCAATGATTACTGCTGATAAATCGCAGCTTGCAGATGGTGTATATACAGCTAGTGCAGGAAATATGGCGCAGGGTGTAGCATGGCATGCAAGGATGATGAATATTCCGTGTACAGTAATCGTACCCGATCATGCACCGCAAACAAAACTGGATGCCATCACCCGTCTCGGTGCAAAATTTATCAAGCTTCCTTTCAATGACTGGTGGCAGGTGCTTGTCACCAGAAAATTCGAAGGCATAAAAGGATTATTCATACATCCTGTCAGTGATCCGCCAGTAATTGCTGGCAATGGAACTGTTGGCCTGGAAATTCTGGAAGATCTTCCGGATGTGAATGCCGTAATCGTTCCTTATGGCGGTGGCGGACTCATCAGCGGAATTGCTACTGCCATGAAAGCTTTAAAACCGGATATAAAAATTTTTGCTTCTGAAGTTGAAACGGCTGCGCCGCTTTTCCCTTCTCTTGCCGCAAGTGAGCCGGTGAAGATAGAATACACGCCAAGTTTTGTAGATGGTATGGGAAGCGGAGGTCTGCTTGCAGAAATGTGGCCATTAGTAAGCCAACTGGTAAATGGCTCCATTGTTTTAAGTCTGAAACAAATTGCAGATTCAATTAAATTACTGATGGAACGCAGCCGTGTGATTGCCGAAGGGGCAGGTGGTTCTTCACTCGCTGCAGCACTAACAGGAAAAGCAGGAACAGGAAAAATTGTTTGTGTAATCTCGGGAGGAAATATTGATGCAGAAAAACTGATTAAGATACTTTCAGGTACGATGGCCTGAGAAAGAAGCTGGCGGCGGCAGATAAGCTGTCCCCAAAATTTATCGTACCTTTTTTTCTTAAAAAAATTGTATGCGTAAAATATTAATAGCGGGGTTTATCCTTTGCGGTTGTTTTGTTAGTGCCCAGTTAACAGCCATTAAATGTGGTAAATTGATTGATGGAAAAAATGATCAGCTTCTGCTGAATAAAGCAATCCTGATTGAAGGCAACATGATAAAAGATATTGTGGAGCAGTCGGCCATTCCCCGCAATGCAACTGTGATTGATTTAAATAATAAAACTGTGTTGCCGGGTTTTATAGATTGTCATACCCATGTGCTGCTGCAGGGAGATATTACAGCAGAAGATTATGCCGAGCAGTTGCTGAAAGAAAGTATTCCTTACAGAACCTTGCGTGCAAGTGTAGCCTGTAAGATTGCACTCATGAATGGTTTCACTACTATTCGGGACTTAGAAACCGAAGGCGCTATGTATGCTGATGTCGATTTAAAAAAAGCTATTAATAATAATGTGATACCCGGACCCAGGATGTTTGTTTCTACAAGGGCCATTAATACCACCGGGCATTATTCCATCGGTAATGCTGAATACAGCTGGGAGCTGCATATGCCCAAGGGTATACAGGAAATAACCGGCGCCGATGAAGCAAGAAGAGCTGTACGTGAACAAATAAGTTATGGCGCCGACTGGATAAAAATTTATGCTGACCGTGGCTATTACCGTTTGCCCGACAGCAGCTATCGCAGCCTTGTAAATTTTTCCAAAGAAGAAATAGATGCCATCGCTGATGAAACAATTAAGTCAGGAAAATTTTTAGCAGTACATGCCGTAACCCGTGATGGAATTATTTATTCACTCAATGCCGGTGCAAGAACCATTGAACATGGTTTTGCCATGGATGAAGAATGTATGGACCTGATGATAAAGAAAAATGCGTACTGGTGTCCTACTGCTACGGTGATAGATTATGTGGCAGAAGGAAGAGCACAGGCAGGAAACCCCATCAATGCACAAATGCTGCGGGGATTGCCGGCTGTTTTTAAAAAAGCATTACAGAAAGGAGTGAAGATTGCATTCGGTACCGATGCCGGTGGTTTCGACTGGCAAAAAGTGCCGCAGGCCCGTGAGTTTTCTTTTTATGTGCAATGGGGAATGACGCCGATGCAGGCTATTAAATCTGCCACCACCGTAGCAGCAGAATTATTAAATAAAAAAGGGGTGTTGGGTGAAATAAGTAAAAACGCATTAGCAGATATAATTGCTGTTGACGGCGACCCGCTGCAGAATATTAAAGTTTTGGAGAAAGTAAGTTTTGTGATGAAGGATGGGAAGGTGGTGATGAAGTAAAAGGTCAATAGTCAGGGAATCCCCGACTATTGAAAAGACACATTGCTTTAAGTATAGCTTCAACACGAAATGAACAGTTCGGAAATTCCGAATTGTTCAAAAACAAAATTTGTTTTCTTTTAATTTTTGAATGAGTGTTTCGGAAAAACAGACTATCTGAATAATTCCGAAAAATCAGTATGTAAGGAATCTTTACTTACTGCTGGCAGCTTGAAACAATCCCGATGATAAAGAACTTATGATAAAACTTGTTGTCAATCTTATCCGTTCGTAGCCTGTAATTACAAAAGCCGGCGGTCGCCATTAACAAAAAAATCAAACCCGTATTTTAAATGACCGCTATCTTTGACTGGTTGATAATTTAAATTTATTCCTGTTTTTTTATAAACTATCTATTTATGAAATCAAAAAGTCTTCTTACGCTTATCGCAATACCTGTATTGCTTTTTTCCTGTGTAAGCACTAAAAAATTTAAAGCGGCAAAGGCTGAGTATGTACTGTTGCAGACAAATTATAATCAACTGCAAGCCGACCTTACTGTTTGCAATGATGCCAAAGCAGAACTGGGCCGGCTGAAAACCGTGCTGGAAAATGATAAGGCAAATCTCAACATCCGTATTGCTGACCTGAACAAGCAGATTGATTTTCTAAAAGAAAACAATACTTCCGTGCTAAAACAATTGCAGGATATGTCCATACTTACCTCTTCACAGTCTGAAAGCATCAAAAAATCATTAGATAATATCGGCGCAAAAGATTCATACATCCAGAACCTGCAAACAACGCTTGCCCGCAAAGACTCACTCAATATGGTGCTGGTGATGAACCTGAAAGGTGCTATCGGCAATTTGGAAGACGAGGATATTAATATCAAAGTGGATAAGGGAGTTGTGTTCATTGATATTTCGGACAAACTGCTTTTCAAAAGTGGTAAGTACGAAATAACCAAACAGGCAAACGAAGTACTGGGCAAAGTAGCGGCGGTTTTAAAGAACCAGCCCGATATTGAATTTATGGTGGAAGGCCATACCGATAATATCCCTTACCGCAGCGCTGTGTTACTTGATAACTGGGATCTGAGTGTGAAGAGGGCGACTTCTGTCGTAAGGGTTTTACAAAATCAATACGGTATTGACCCGGCCAAGATAGCAGCAGCTGGCCGTGCCGAATATAATCCGATTGCTGATAACAATTCTCCGGAGAGCCGTGCTGCAAACCGCAGAACTAGAATTGTGATACTGCCGCAATTAGACCAGTTCTTCAAACTGTTGGAACCGAAAAAAGAATGATGATTAAAAATAAATGAAGCCCTGTATTACTGCGGGACTTTTTATCTTCAAAACAGATTATCCTTTTATAAAAAAACTGTAACACCTGTTAAAAAAAATTAAATCTTCCGGGATTTTTTGCTTTGGCCTGTGTAAATCATAATGTTTTTGCATCTGGTTTCAAACTCTTATTATGAACTTATTATTTAAACCCGCTGCAGTTTTAGCCCTTGGCTATTTCTCACTATTTAATTTTTCAAAACCCGAAGAGACATTTTCTTTAAATGATACCCTGGTGTCTCAGCATAATCCCAATCCGAAAATACAAGCCGCTATATTGCTGGATGTAAGTGGTAGTATGGATGGATTGATAGAACAGGCCAAAGCGCAACTATGGACGATGGTAAGTACGCTTGGCAGGGCAAAGTGTATAAATAATACTGCCACGCCACAAATAGAACTGGCGTTGTATGAATATGGCAGAACAAATAATGATGCGGCAAAGGGTTATGTAAAACAACTAAGCCCGTTTACAAATGATTTGGATGAAGTTTCAAAAATACTTTTCAGTTTGCGCACAAACGGCGGGGATGAATACTGTGGTCAGGTAATTTATACATCAATAGATGAATTGAAATGGGATACCTCTTCCCTGAATTATAAAGTAATTTTTATTGCAGGCAATGAAGATTTTTTACAGGGAAAATTGCATTATATACAGGCTTGTGCAAAAGCAAATGCAAAAGGCGTAATCGTAAATACTATTTATTGCGGCGACAGAATGCAGGGTATTCGTGAACACTGGAATCTTGCTGGCGAATGTGGAAATGGAAGTTTTACCAACATTAATCAAAATGCAAAAGAACCCGACATTCCAACGCCTTATGATAATACCCTGATAACACTTAATGGAAAACTAAATTCAACTTATATTGGTTATGGTTATTATGGTGCAGAATATAAAATCCGCCAGGAAGAAGTTGATAAATTAAATTATTCTGCGGGTGCATCTACGTTTGCAAAGCGTACTGCTGCAAAAGCAAAATCGAATGTGTATGGCAATTCTTCCTGGGATTTGGTGGATGCAAACAAAGCAGATTCAACTTATTTTTCAAAAGTAGATATGAAAACCCTTCCCGACAGTTTGAAAAATAAAACCCGTGTACAGTTACTTGAATTTGTAAAAACAAAATCGGCAGAAAGAAATAATATTCAAAAAGAAATAGAAACAGTAAATCTGAGCCGGGAAAAATTTATTATTGCTGAAAAAGCAAAAACAACTATAAAAAATAATGAACAAACGCTGGAAACAGAAGTAGAGAAAATAATTAAGCAACAGGCAAAGCGGTTTAATATGATAATTAATTAAAATCCTGTGATTAGATAAAACAAGAATGCCCCGCACATTTTACGGGGTATTTTTTTTATTGGTAAAAAATAAAGTTGAACCCATCGCTTCAAATAAAAATTTATCCCCCCTACCGGCGTAAATTCGCAGCATGATGGATTATTTACAGGGATTGAATGATAAACAGATAGAAGCAGTGCTGCATATTGACGGACCCCTGATGATAGTGGCTGGTGCAGGCAGTGGAAAAACAAAAGTGCTTACCACCCGTGTTACTCACCTGATGGCGAAAGGCGTTGACTCATTTAATATTCTTGCTCTCACATTTACCAACAAGGCTGCAAAGGAAATGAAAGAAAGGGTGGAGCATATTCTTGGTAACAATGAAGCAAGAAATTTATACATCGGAACTTTTCATTCGGTTTTTGCAAGAATACTCAGGGCTGAAGCAACAAAGATTGGTTATCCAAACAACTTCACCATTTATGATACGGATGATTCAAAGAGTGTTGTAAAAACAGTTATCAATGAATTAAATCTCGATGACAAACATTATAAACCATCAACAGTATATAACAGAATTTCTTCTGCAAAGAATGCATTGATTGGCCCGGTGGAATATGCAAATGATTATTATCTGCAGCAGGAAGATATGCGCAGCAACCGCCCTGCTATTTCACAAATTTTTGATGCATACACAAAGCGTTGTTTTAAAAACGGCGCCATGGATTTTGATGATCTGCTGCTGAAGTTTTATGAGTTGCTGAAAAATGTACCGGAGAGTTTGAGTAAGTATCAACGCAAATTCAAATACATTTTAATAGATGAGTACCAGGATACCAACCCGGCGCAATATGAAATAATAAAACTGCTTGGCGCTATGCACGAAAATGTTTGTGTGGTGGGAGATGATGCGCA
>JANOJO010000220.1:0-3885 GCA_031418795.1 Bacteroidota bacterium
TTTTGCTTCGCCATATCCGGGTAAAATAATTCCAATGGATTTAAAGTTGCTTGGCGGAAAAATGATTTGCCAGAAAGATGCTTTTCTCTGCGCAGCAAAAGGAGTGGCAGTGGGAATAGAGTTTCAAAGAAAATAAGGCACCGGTTTATTTGGCGGCGAAGGATTCATTATGCAAAAATTAGAAGGCGATGGCCTTGCATTTGTACATGCTGGCGGACACGTGATGGAAAAAGAATTGCAACCGGGTGAATTATTAAAAATAGATACAGGCTGTATTGTAGCTTTTACACCAAGCTGTGATTACGATATTCAGTTTGTTGGCGGTATAAAAAATACATTGTTTGGCGGCGAAGGATTATTTTTTGCCACACTCCGTGGCCCCGGCAAAGTATGGATTCAGTCATTACCTATCAGCAGGCTTGCAGGCAGAATACTTGCTTATGGAACTTATAAAAGAAAAGAAGAAGGAAGTTTGCTTGGTGGGATTGGTAATTTATTGGATGGGGATGGAAGGTAGGAGTAAGTACGAAGTAAGAAGTTGGAAAGACTGGTGAATGCTCGCCTTTTTTTAGCTTAACTCATGTAATTTCGCACCACAAAATTTTTCCAATGATCCGCAAACAGGAAACACTTTCAGATGTAGTCATCAAATTCGCCGGCGATAGTGGCGATGGTATGCAATTAACAGGTTCACAATTCACCAATAATACCGCCTTGCTTGGAATAGATCTTGCCACCTTCCCCGATTTTCCGGCAGAGATCCGTGCACCGCAGGGTACATTGCCCGGTGTGAGTGGTTATCAGCTTCGTTTTTCCAGCGATTCTATTTTTACCCCCGGTGATCTTTGTGATGTGCTGGTGGCAATGAATGCAGCAGCATTAAAAACAAACCTGAATCAACTGAAAAAAGGCGGAAAGATAATTGCCAATAGCGATGGCTTTGATGCAAAGAATCTCCGGCTGGCAGCTTATATGGAAGGTGTGAATCCATTGGAAGATGGAAGCCTTGACAATTATGAGCTGATAAAAATGGATGTGACTAAAATGACCCGTGAAGCGCTGAAAGAATTTACAATGGGCATGAAAGAAAAGGACAGAGCCAAGAATATGTTTGTACTGGGGTTTTTATATTTTATGTACAACAGAAGCATGGATAATACAATTGGTTTTCTGAAAGAGAAGTTTGGAAAGAAGGATGAGATTATGAACAGCAACATAAAAGCGCTGCAGGCAGGATATAATTATGGCGATACCACAGAAACTTTTACAACTACCTATACTGTTAACAAAGCAAAGATGGCGCCGGGTGAGTACCGCTCCATCATGGGCAACCAGGCCGTAACTTATGGATTGATTGCTGCTTCGCAAAAAAGCGGCTTGCAATTATTTCTGGGCTCGTATCCTATCACACCTGCATCAGATATACTTCATGATCTGGCTAAGTATAAAAATTTTGGTGTAAAAACATTCCAGGCCGAAGATGAAATAGCCGCTATCACATCAGCTATTGGCGCAGCGTATGGCGGTAGTTTGGGAGTTACTACTTCAAGCGGGCCAGGTATTGCATTGAAAGGAGAAGCGATGGGACTTGCCGTGATGCTGGAGATACCATTAATAGTTATCAATATTCAACGCGGTGGCCCATCTACCGGTTTGCCTACAAAAACTGAACAGTCAGATTTGCTACAGGCATATTATGGAAGAAATGGTGAGTGCCCCATGCCCATAATTTCTGCAAGCACACCGGGAGATTGTTTCAGCGCCGTGTATGAAGCCGTGAGAATTTCTGTACAACACATGACGCCGGTTATTTTTTTAAGTGACGGTTATATTGCCAACGGTGCAGAACCCTGGCGTTTTCCAAAAAGTGCAGATTTGCCAGCCATAAAAGTAAATTTCAAAAAAGGATTGGATGAAGGTGAAGAACAACTGCTGCCTTATAAAAGAGATGAGAAACTTGCAAGACCCTGGGCCATACCCGGCACACCCGGTCTGGAACATCGCATTGGTGGTTTAGAAAAAGAAGATGTTACCGGAAATATAAGTTACGATCCTGACAACCATCAGCACATGGTAAAAACTAGACAGGCTAAAGTAGATCGCATTGCTGATTATATACCATTGCAAACAATTGACAATGGCCCGGAAAAAGGAAAAGTGCTGGTACTTGGCTGGGGTTCTACCTATGGTGCTATTAAAAGTGCTGTTGCAGAATTAACATCCGAAGGGAAATCTATTGCTCATTCACATTTACGTTATGTAAGACCTTTCCCAAAAAATCTTGGTGAAATTCTTAAGAATTATGAAACAGTAATCATCCCGGAAATTAATAACGGCCAGTTGATAAAAATTATCCGCGATGTTTATTTTGTTGATGCTAAAGGCTACAATAAAATAATGGGAATACCCATTACAAAAACAGAACTGGTGGATGAGTTAAGAAAATATTTATAGGATATTTGTAAGCAAGCAGACAAAATCCATCCGCCGTTGATGGATTTTTTGTTTTAATAATAACGACTGCATTTAACTTCACTGCAAATTATTTTTTATGAAAAAGAATTTCTTCCGGCTTGCAGCGGAACTGATTGCACATTTGCCAAAATAAAAATTTATCTGCACTTTATTAGCCATATACCTCTGTTACACCCGGCGCTAAAAATGCAATGGTGAATGCAATCATGGCTGCAATTAATCCAAACATAAAAATAGTATAGGCAATTCGCAGGTACTTATATTTTTTTGCCAATACAATTCCCAGGAAATAAGTATCCTTGATCATACTGCTGTATAAATAATTTTTATCTGCCAGCAATTCAGTCATAGCCCAGTCAAAATCCGGCAAACCCATTTTATGAAAATTTCCAAAAAATAAAAGATTGGTTCTTTTGGCGGCAATATCTTCTTTGGTAAATGTGCCTGAAGTAATATTTGGTCTTGTAGCAAGAATGGCGAATACCATTGATACGACACAAATTGTTACCAGGATTGTAAAGGGTGCCTGAAGGTAAGTGTCGGTTTTAAGTTTATCAAAAACACTACTAATCATTATTGACAAAATAATAGCATTTACAGAAATAAGAATATTGGATTTGGTATCTGCCATCTGGCTCAGGTTGTTCTGGCTCTGCGCTACAATTCTGAATACTGTTGATATTGCCCGTTCTGACTGCAATTCTTTTTCTTTTTTCTTTTTCAGATCGGCAACTTTTTTAATTTCTTCTTCTGTCAGTCCTTTATCCTTACCCTTAGTTTTTACTTTATATTTATTTTTTTCAAGACTAGGCAATTCTTCTTTTTTATTTTTCTTACCGGTTTTTTCATCACTTTTTAGTTTTTCTTTCAGTTCATCGAGATACACTGTTTTCAGCGGTTGCAAATTTTCTTTTGCATATGTAGTAAAATAATTATGCCTTTGCAGAAAATCAATATTTAACCTGCGCCAGTCTCTTTTGGATAAATCCAAGCCGCCAAAATCATTCAGTTCTTCCCGCAACAACCTGTTTTTTTCTTTAAAATCTCCGGTACCCAGGTGAAATAAATCAGCATCACAAATTATTTGTTCAATTAAACTGGTAGGGGTTTGCGGAATTCTTGTGGCATTGATGCAGCCCCTTACTTTATCTATCACCGGTTGGCTTACCTGGTGTCCTGTCATAAATTTTTCTGCCATTTGAATACTTAAATCTTCATGGCCTTTTGCGGTGCCACCACAATAGCCTGTATCATGAAACCAGGCAGCCAGTGAAAGTGCAAAACGGTCTTCATCAGCTATCTGATAATGTTCTGCCATGATTTCGGATGCGGAAAGAACTTCCTGCGTATGTTGCAATGTGTGAAAGTGGATGCTTTTATTTACTTTAGTGGTAAATAAATCAGAAACGT
>JANOJO010000221.1:0-1800 GCA_031418795.1 Bacteroidota bacterium
AATGATAGTAAGAAATTCAAAATGCTCGGCAAGAATTGCTTTTGCTTTAGCCAATGATCCAGGCTTTATCAATAATTGTGAAATAAATTCCTGGTAATGTGTTTCTAATTTATTTATTTCCTGCTTCGCCTGTTCCCGTTCACCTTTTGCAATGCAGTCACCGATTGTTATCAATGCATTGGTAGTGCCGCTGAGTGCACTTAGTACAACAATAGTTGGTTCATCAGATTTTGTTATTAGCTCAGCCACCTGGTACATCCTTTCCGGTTTACCAACACTGGTGCCGCCAAATTTCATCACTTTCATTCCAATAAAAATTTAAGGCAGCAAAGATAAGTGTGAAGTGAATAACTGGTGTTAGAAATGTAATTGGGGTAGTGTCTCAGTTTGAAATTTTAAACTTTAGGGTGGTCGTCAATTAAAATTTTCTTTGTGGCGTGATTGAAAGAGATTTTAAAGTGACACATAAAATTACTAAAGCCCAAAATGGGTGGAATGTTGTCGTGCTCTACACAACCAACTATTGTTTCTTTGCCCTTCCAAATTATATGCTTTCTGTCTGGTGATTGTAATTCAAGTCTGAAATTATGCTTCCAAACTTCTATTTTATGCTCCGCTAATCCCTGCATTACTTCACTACTTAAAGCATCCATCTTTAACTCGATTCCTAATTGATCAGCCACAAACCTAGGAAATACACAATGATCCGCACCAGTGTCTAATAACCCCATTACGCTGATGTGCTTATTATTTGAGGGATTAATAATAGTAATCGGAATCCACGGACGAAATAGTTCGCTTGAGATTTTGTAAAAAGGATAAACGCTAACAGACATTAAAAGATGTAGGTATTACCCTCCAGTGGCACAAACATAAGTGTAAAGGTTTTACCTTTCTCATTTGCCAAATCAATAGCTTCCTCTGGTGTTTTACCTTCTGAAATAATGTTGTTATCCTCATCCAAAGTAACCCAACGGGATTCTGGATTTTTGGGGGTGATGGTGATTGTAATATCGTTATCAGTATCAAACATAGGTAACAAAGTTAGCTAAATATACTAACTTTTATAATACAAAAACATCTCCAATCTTACCCCATTCGGTGTTATTTTCAAGCGTTTTAAACTGATTTAACTATTTTCTTTTTATAAACCACTCTTTTTTTAACTGATAAACTACCATGATTGGGTTGCCGGTTTTTGGAATTCTATTGGGTTCCGTACATACGGAATTGCAATGCTCCGTTTATCTTTTTGTTCGCTATTCAGCTTTTCTAATCAAAGTCACTTAGTCTCTGTGTTGCTTTGTGTTCTCTGTATCTCAGTGTTTAAAATAATACCTGAAACTTTTCTCCAAGAAATTTTAAATCTTCCACTACAGGTTTCAATAATGGAATTCCATTCTTTATTCTTTCTGTTTCCATTTCACGTTCCGGATCACCGGGTATTAAAACTTTTTCATTGCTATTAATTGTTTTTGCAGAACGAAACCTGCGAATCCATTTATCCATGTGCATTTTAAAATCAGCAGCAGGACGAAATGCATCTATCCGCATTGCTCCAAAAAAATGACCGATACCTTTTCCCGGTTGTTCATCGGGCATGGGCACATAAGCAGGAAAGGGCGGTACCCAGGGGCCATAATTTGCGCCACTCAGCACAGCAGAAAAAATATCAACGATAGCGCCGAGTGCATAGCCTTTATGACTGCCATGTTCCCTGTCACCACCTAATGGCAACAAAGCGCCACCTGCTTTCAACTCATGCGGATCGGTAGATTGTTTTCCTTCTTTGGTTTGTAT
>JANOJO010000222.1:0-6443 GCA_031418795.1 Bacteroidota bacterium
TAGTAGTTTCTGAAACAGTAATTGTGACAGAAGTAACAGAACCGCTGATTGTAACATTAGCTGTTGCAGTATTAAGAGTAACAGCAACAGACGAATTAGCTGCTTTTGCGCTGGCACTTGGTGTTCCGCTACCTGTTACGGTAAGTATAGTAGCGCCAATTGTTGCCATAGTAATATTTTTTGCTGTAGCTCCATCTAATGCAGTTACAGTTATTCTTTGAAGCCTGTCTATATCCTGTACTGAAAACTTTACATCCTGCACAGCAGTTTGGAAAGTAAATGTCATAGCATATGTTGTTAAAGCTAACGGCATAAACTTCACATCCTCACCAACTCCAAAACTACTGGCCTCACCTGTATGCGTTGTTACATCAGCATAAAATGGACTTGTACCACCAATAGGAAGCGAATTTGTATTGACAAAGGTTACCCGGTTTCCAGATACTCCAAAGTATTGAGTTTGTGCCATTCCAGCCGTTACAAATGGCAGGCCAGTACTTGGGTTGGTACCACCATAAAATCCTCCGCTTCTGTGAAAGAAATCCAGGTAATCCCAGTTAATAGTATCACGGGTATAGCCTGCTGAGCATTGTGCCTCAGATCGGGATTGAGATAAAAAAAATGTAAAAATGAAAATGCAAATTATTTTTTGCAACAGATAACGAAAGAATCTATTATTCAAAACAGGTAGAATTGTTTTCATTGGACGGATTACTTTGTTTCAATGGATTAGGATTTACAAAATAAATACAAACCCTTAGTATTACATAATGTATTAAACTAATTTTCAGGTAATTTATTATTTATTAAAAAATAAATAAATACACGACTGGTAAGGATAATTACCGGTACAATTACTTGGGGAAATTTCGAATTATTTCAATTGGTTATTCAAACAGCAGGCTGCTGTCAAAAAAGAAATAGCAGAGAAGGAAAATTTTCATTCAGTATCCATAAAAAGAAAGTAGCCAATTTTAAAAACAGACTTCTTTTTGGTATAAAAAATTTATTGCATTTAAAACCGGCTGTTTTAATAAACAGTCATTTTATTAGTATAGGTTTTTTCAGGAGTAGAAATTTCAACAATATATATTCCCGGTGCAAAAACAGAAACATCAACTGTGTAATGGTTTTCTCCAGGTTTTATAGTTATTAGTCTGCTGCTTATCACCTGGCCACATAAGTTTCTAATATTCATTTTTGTGGTACCGGCGTTTATTCCGGTAAAAGAAACTGTTGTATTATCAGAGACAGGATTAGGGACTATAGTAATATTCTTTTTTACCCCGTTCAGCCAGATCCACTTTGTAATGCTGAATTTTGATGAACCACTTTTCTCTACCATCTTCAGCCGGTAATAACTTCTGTCTTGCAGCGGTTGCTGATCAATAAAATTATAATCAGTATTCATAGAAAGATCATTCTTATTTTTCCAACCAATATTTTTCCAGCTATCCTGATCACTGCTTCTTTGAATTTCAAAACCACCTGCATTTTCATGAGTAATAGCTTTCCATTTTAGTTGTACGTTTTTATCCTGGGTTAAATATGCATTGAAATCAAGCAGTTTTATTGTAAGGGGTGCAGCTGATGATATTACCGTGTAATCTTCTACTTCGCCATCATCATACCAACCGGTGGGATTTGAAGCCGTCATGGTATTACCATTACCAACAAGACGTATTCTTAAAAATGAATTAGGCGTACCAACAGTTACAGTGATACCTGTCCATCCCAGTGTTATTGTTTGCGGAGCTGCATTGCTTGGTACAGAAACAACTACTCCTTCTGATGTTTCAAACACTCCGTCTGCATCATAATCAAGCCAGCCTCCAAGTGTGACTGCAGAGCCTGTATTGTTTAATACAGTTACTTCCTGCACATGATTATAAGGAATGCCATCAGAAACCATAATGGTAACAGTTGTAATTCCATCTTCATCAGTAGCGTCACCTGAAGCATCTGCCGATGTGTTTTTGCTCCACTCTCTGTCCCATAATGATCCAAGTCTAAGCGTGGCATTGTTGCAATGTTTTTGATGCACTGCCGGAGAAAGTGCAACTGGATCATAAGTGGCAGGCGCATCTCCAAAATCACATTTTGGTTTAAAAGGATCAGATGCATCACCTGCATTGGGGCTCCAGGCAGATGAGCAGGAAGTAGTAGTTATAGTTGTTTGCGCTCCAATGGTACCATCATTATTGTATAAAGCCACAGCATTTTTTATTCTGTAAACATTACCATTCCAGGTTTGCCCTAATTGTCCGGCAGTTTCCGCAGTACCTGAATAAGTAACAGATGCACCGGTTTGCATAGTATAATGAATATAATGATTGGATGTAAATGCATTGGTAGCATGCGTAATAATTGTTCCATCTTTAGTAACAAAGTCTCCCCAATCGTGAAGGGGGTTACCAGCTCCATCATCACCTGGAATGGCAAATGCCTGAGTGGCGCTGGTGGGATTTCCCGAACCATCAAAATCGATTTTCAATATAAAGGATTCAATATTTGTACTGTAAGATAAACCATCGGTACCTTCCAGACCTAAGTACAAAGAACCATTATAAAAAGCAGCTCCTGCAAACTCAACACCTTGTACAAATGTTGGAAAGTTTAACGTGGTAATATCAGCTAATACGGTACTGATAGTTTCAGTATTGAAATCATATTTTTTTAAAGTTTTATTAAATGGAGGGCCGTCTGGCAAAGGGTAATTATCCATTACATAATACAGCCATTTATTCACAGGGTCATAAGCAAGTGAATTCATTTTAGTACCATTAGTACCCGGATCAGAAAAAATATAATCTGCCACCGCCGTACTGGCATTTACCATATACACATGAAGGTTTTGTGGATTAGCCAAAAAATAAGCAGGTTGACCAGTGAAAGGTTCTGTATAAGAAGAGTAGTAATTTGTGGGGAAACCGGGATCAGCTACACAGGCTGCGATATCAGAAAGAAAAAATTCTGCATTACTTCCAACGGTTGTAACGGTAACAACAATTGTTTTTACCGGGCCGGCAACTGTAATGGTAGCAGCCCCGGTATTGACTGTATAATTAGGATTTGAATTTGTTGCCGTTAATGTTCTTGCAGTAGGGGTGCCACCAACGGTAAGTATTGTTCCTGCATAAGTGGTTACAGTAATTGTTTGCGCCACACTCAGTGCATCTGAAGATGTAATAGTATAAACTGCACTTCTGTCAATATCATTCAAAGTGAAACTTGCATTTTGAACTTCATTTAAAAAAGTCATAGTGATATTCTGACCCGCAGTTGGCACATAATGTATATCCGCTCCTGTGAATACACCGGCATCGCCTGTATGAGTTGTAACATCTCCGGATACTGAGCCTGCGTTGTTAACATTTATTAAAGTACTGATAGTAAGTTTGTTTGTTCCAATTGCAAAATTCTGTGTTTGCCTCATTGCTGCTGATACATAAGGTAGCCCTGTTGAAGGATTATTTGTTCCATAAGATCCGAAACTGTGCAGGTAATCCAAATTATCCCAGTTAAGCGTAGCTGAAGTATAACCGCCGGGACATTGAGCATTGGCATGGTATTGAAATAGCAGGGATATAAATAAGAAAAAAATTATTCCATTTTGCAGAGTATAATAAAATATTCTATGTAGCAAACCAGGTAGAATTGTTTTCATTGGACGGATCAATTTTTTCAATGGATAGGGATTAACAAAATACATAAAAGCCCTATGAAATAATACCTTTTAAATCTATTTTTCAGGTAATTATTATTGCTTTAAAAAATTACCAGTGCAATCACTTAGAGATACTAAGGGCAATTCATTATACTGTGAATTTGTTGTTCCAAAAAGATGATACTGCAAAGATTTTAGAGAAGAAAATTTTTAATTCAGGATTCATAAAAACAGAAAGAAGCCAATTTTAAAAACTGACTTCTTTCTGTTATAAAAAATTTATCGCATTTGAATCCGGCTGTTTTAATAAACAGTCATTTTATTTGTATAAGTTTTTTCAGGAGTAAATATTTCAATAATATAAATTCCCGGTGCAAAAGAAGAAGCATCAACCGTGTAACGGTTTTCTCCGGGTTTTATAATTATAATTCTGCTGCTCATCACCTGACCATTCATGTTTCTAATATTCATTTTTGTGGTACCGGCGTTTATTCCGGTAAAAGAAACTGTTGTAATATCAGTGACAGGATTAGGAGCTATAGTAATATTCTTTTTTACCTGGTTCAGCCAGATCCATTTTGTATTGCTGTATTTTGATGATCCACTTTTCTCCACCATCTTCAGCCGGTAATAACTTCTGCCTTCCAGCGGCTGCTGATCAATAAAACTGTAATCAGTGTTTATTAAAAGTTCATTCTTATTTTTCCACCCAATATTTTCCCAGCTATCCTGATCCTTGCTTCTCTGAATTTCAAATCCACTTGCATCTTCATCAGTAATGGCTTTCCAGTTTAATTGTACATTTTTATTTTGAGTTACAAAGGCATTAAAATCTATAAGTTTTATATCAAGCGGTGTGGCAGAAGAAACAACCGGGTAATCTTCAACTTCGCCATCATCATACCAGCCGGTTGGGTTATTTGCAGTCATGGCTGTACTTCCCGATACAAGACGAATTCTAAGAAATGAATTAGGGGTACTTACCGGAACAGTGATACCGATCCAGCCGAGGGTTATTGTTTGCGGAGAAGCGTTGCTGGGAACTGACACAACTACACCTTCAGAAGCATCAAATACACCATTGGCATTATAATCCAGCCAACCGGCTAATGTTGCAGCCGATCCTGTATTATTTAAAACAGTTACTTCTTGTACATGATTATAAGCATTGCCATCAGAAACCATATTGGTTACAGTTGAAATTCCATCTTCATCAGCAGCGTCACCTGAAGCGTCAGCCGATGTGTTTTTACTCCATTCACGATCCCAGCTTGCACCAATTCGTAAAATTGAAGTATTACAATTTTGCTGATGTACTGCAGGAGAAAGTGTAACCGGATCATAAGTAGCAGGGGCATCTCCAAAATCACATTTCGGTTTAAATGGATCAGATGCATCTCCTGCATTGGGGCTCCATGCAGGTGAACAGGAAGTAGTGGTAATAGTTGTTTGTGCTCCAATGGTACCATCGTTATTGTATAAAGCCACTGCATTTTTTATTCTGTAAATATTCCCATTCCAGGTCTGTCCCATTTGACCTGCAGTTTCAGCATTACCATTATAAGTAGTAGCTGTACCTGTTTGTAAATTATAATGGGTATATGAATTAGAAGCTGAATTAGGGTTAGTAGCATGGGTAATAATGATACCATCTTTAATTACAAAATCACCCCAGTCATGCCGGGGAGAACCTGCACCATTATCACCTGGTGTTCCAAATACCTGTGAATATGTTGTTGCATTACCTGAACCATCAAAATCTATTTTCCAGATTACTGATTCTGCACCTGTATTATAATTAGATCCATCTGAACCTTCAACACCTAAGTATAGTGAGCCATTATAAAAAGCAGCGCCTCCAAATTCTATACCCTGTATAAAAGTTGGGATGCCACTAATGCCAAAACTGTATAAATCGGTTATTACATCTGAAATTGTTTCTGTATTAAAATCATATTTTTTTAATTTCCTGTTTATTGGGGTATTAAGTACAGCAGGTTGATTATCCATAACGTAATACAACCATTTATTAACCGGGTCATAAGCGAGTGAATTCATTTTATTTCCACCAACACCAGGGTCGGTAAAAATATAATCTGCAACACCTGTACTTGCATTTACCATATACACATGCAGATTTTGTGGATTAGCAAGAAAATATGCTGGTTGGCCTGTGAAAGGTTCAGTATAGGGTTGATAATAATTAGTGGGAAACGATGGATTAAGAATACATGCTGAAATATCGGAAAGATAAAAACCACCATCTTCTCTATTGGATGCAGAGCCGGATGTAACAATTTTAGTTTCGGCAACAGTAATTGTAACAGAAGTTACAGAACCACTTATTGTAACGTTAGCTGTGCCATCAGTAGAAGTTACTGCCACGGATACATCAGTTGCTTTTGCATTGGCGCTGGGTGTTCCGTTACCTGTTATAGTAAGTACAGCGCCACCTACTATTGCCATTGTAATATTTTTTGCAGTAACTCCGTCTAATGCTGTAACAGTAATTCTTTGAAGGCGGTCAATATCATACACTGAAAATTTTACATCCTGCACCGCAGTTTGATATGTAAAAGTCATTGAGTATGTAGCTGGGTCAGCAGCAGGCATAAATTTTACATCTTCACCAACTCCAAAACTACTACCCTCACCAGTATGAGTTGTTATATCAGCATAAAAAGCCCCAGAGTTTCCTATGGGAAGAGTATTTGTATTTGTAAAAGTTATCGTGTTGCCAGAAAGCCCGAAGTATTGGGTTTGTGCCATTGCTGCA
>JANOJO010000223.1:0-3594 GCA_031418795.1 Bacteroidota bacterium
CAGCAGGCAATATGAAATAGCCGTAAGAAATAATAAGCAACAAGCCATCAGTATAATTATTGAAGACCAGTTACCCATCAGTCCGCAAAAAGAAATAGAAGTGCAGGAAAAAAAATATGATGGCGCAAAACTGAATGAAGACACACAAAAACTTACCTGGACTTTAAATTTGGAACCGAAAAAAGAAAACAAACTCAATTTCAGGTACGAAGTAAAATATCCAAAAGATAAAACGATACCCCTCGATTAAAAAAAAATTGACAAAAACCAGTTCCCTTATTTGCCTGTTTATGTGAGTGAGTATAAATTATTTGTTTAATTTGCTGTTGATTCATAGTAATAATTTATACAAGTTATTGTGCAGATACAAGCGTTGGCGGCAAGTGTAACGGACAACCGAAACAATTTACAAACATTAGAAAGAAAGACAAATGATATGCTATGCAGCAGTATTTTAACAAATTGCTACTAAAACCTAAAAGGTTATTTCTTATTGACGGTTTAGGGGCATTTTTGACTGCATTTTTTTTATTTGCAATTTTGAGAACTTTCAATGAATACTTTGGAATGCCTCAGACGACCCTTGTCTTTCTTTCAATAATAGCATTAGCTTTTTCATTTTATTCTTTTTGTTGCTTTTTCTTGGTAAATAACAACTGGCATCCTTTTCTTCGAGCTATAACTATTGCCAATCTACTTTATTGTTGTTTAACATTGGGACTTGTAATTTATAATTATCCACGACTGACCTTTTTAGGAGTAACCTATTTCTTGCTTGAAATTATTATAGTATGTGGACTTGTTTTCTTAGAAATAAATGTATTAACTATAAGCAATCGAAGAAGAGATAACTATAAACAACTTTAATAATCTTACGAAGACGAAAATGATAGAAAAGAAAATGACTGCTAATGGGAAACACCTGTCACCAACAGCGAGGTTTTGCGTCAGCTGGGGCGACGAATAAATCCTAATCTTTTGTACTACTATCAGCGGCATATTGGACTGACCTAACACGGATGAGCTATAGAATATATTTTCAACTTTTGTATTTTACATCGGCTTCAGTCCGCAAAAAGAAATAGAAGTGCAGGAAAAAAAATATGATGGCGCCAAACTGAATGATGACACACAAAAACTTACATGGACTTTAAATTTGGAACCGAAAAAAGAAAACAAACTCAATTTCAGGTACGAAGTAAAATATCCAAAAGATAAAACGATAAACATCGATTTAATAAAAGTTGACACGATCAGTTGTCTGTTGAGGCGGTCGTTAGTTAATTTCCGCCAGTTTTTTAGTGGGAATGACTTATCTTGCAGCCCGTAGATTTTAACCGTTGCTCAGATTAAAGCGAACTATTTTTTTAAATGAAACAGCTCAGCGTACTTCTTGACCCGGTTTACCGGACACCTGAATCATTCACATCGTTTGAAAAATTCTGGTTTAAATATATCAATGACAAAAGAGATATGCCTTTTGTGCGGCTGCTTGCTATGATTCATTTAACGGTTATTCCTCTTGGTATAGTTTTATTTTTCCCAATTTTTACAGGTGCATGGTGGTGGGTGGCTTTTGGCGTTTGGTTTTATATTGGTCATATTAAACTTCGCGGCCCCTTCGGCCTCATGCTTCATAATATCACTCACCGCAGATTTTTTAAGAAAAAATACAACTGGATGAATAAATATGTAATATGGTTTGTGTGCCCGTTTTTTGGCCATACGCCTGAAACCTATTTTGTTCATCATGTAGGTATGCACCATGAAGAAAATAATATGGAAGAAGATGCAAGCAGTACGCTGGCTTATCAAAGGGATTCAGTAAAAGATTTTATTAAATATTATCTCAATTTTCTTTTGCTCGGATTCCGGGATACATTCATGTACATGTTCAACAGGAAAAAGAAAAAATATTATATGCGGCTGGGCGCAGGTGAAATTTCTTTTTATCTTTTATGTGTTGCCATGTGTTTTATCAACCTGAAAGCTGCCATCTGGGTGCTGATTATTCCATTCCTTCTTTCAAGATTAGTAATGATGCTTGGCAACTGGACACAACATGCTTTTGTTGACCCCAAAGACCCGGAGAATATGTACAGGAACTGCTATACTTGTATCAATACATCGTACAATACAAAATGCTGGAATGATGGTTATCACCTGATGCACCATCTTCGTCCCGGTGCACATTATACCGAGATGCCCACTTTGTTTTTAAAAGAAAAAGATAAACTCTCCCAAGAGCAGTCAATTGTTTTTGATGGCATTCATTACCTGCATCTTTTTTATTTTCTGATGACAAGGAAATATGATAAGATGGCTGAGCATTTAGTCAATATCAATAATTCTTTTTCTACAAAAGAAGAAGCAATTTCTGTTTTGAAACAAAGAACAAGCCGCTTTAATACTCTTCGTGCAGCATAATTTTTTTTCTATGCCCGAAATTATAATCCGGGAAATACAGCCGGCAGATAATCCTCATTTGGCAAAAATTGTAAAGGACACACTTGCTGAGTTTGGCGCCAATCATCCCAATACAGTTTACTACGACCCCACTACCGATGCGTTGTTTGAACTTTTTCAAAAAGAAAAGGCAAAATATTTTGTAGCAGAAATTGATAAAAAAATAGTTGGTGGTGGCGGCATTTATCCTACTGATGGATTAGGCAATGATACCTGTGAGTTAGTTAAAATGTATTTGCTGCCCGAAGCCCGTGGATTAGGTTTGGGTAAAACATTAATTGAAAAATGTATTGATTCGGTAAAAGAAAATGGATTTAAAAATATCTACCTGGAAACAATGCCGGAATTAAAGCAGGCAATGAAAGTGTATGAAAAATTCGGCTTTGAATATTTGAAAGGGCCAATGGGTAACAGCGGGCACACGGGCTGCAGTTTGTGGATGATGAAAAAGTTATAGCCGCTTTTTATGGAAAAGAATAAGCAATGCGTCTCTATCACATGAGATGCATTTTTATTTTAAGTCCTGCTTTTTTTATATTATTTGCCTGCGCTGATAATGCTTCCGTTAAAAAGAAAACTCAGTATGTAATAAATGACACTACCACTAAGTCAATTTCATTCAATTACACAAAACGAAAAAAATATTGCCAGAAATTATATTCCTTTTATAAAAAGGAACAGACATCTGAAAAAGAAGAGCAGCTAACGGTTTTTATCCGCGATTCGCTTTTACCATCCTGGTATGGGACAAAATGGAATTTTTATGGCACAACAGAAACTCCAGGCGAAGGAACTATTGCTTGCGGATATTTTGTTACAACTCTAGTAAGAGATATGGGTATTCCCATTCAACGGATAAAACTTGCTCAATGCGCCAGTGAAGAAATGATAAAAACAATTTGTGACAGAAAATCAATCAGCCGTTTTAGAAACATCAGCCAATTAAAGTTTGTAGAAGAAGTAAAAAAGAAAAGTCCGGGATTATATATTGTTGGACTTGATAATCACACAGGCTTTTTATTAAATGATGGTAACGAACTTTATTTTATTCATTCAACTTACCTTGGAAAAGCAGAAGTAATAAGTGAAATAGCTCTTGAATCAACAGTACTAGCTTCATCTGCATAC
>JANOJO010000224.1:0-1562 GCA_031418795.1 Bacteroidota bacterium
TTCTGCATGAGAAAAACCATCATCATTGCCAACGCGATAAATATTGGGCAATGGATTCGGACCAGATACTGACGCATGAGAAAAGCCATCATCATTTCCTCCTCTATAAATATCCGGCAATGGATTCTGATTCGCTACCGATGAATGTGATGAACCATCTTCATTTCCTCCTCTATAAATATCCGGCAACGGATTTTGATTCGCTACCGCTGAATGTGATGATCCATCTTCATTTCCTCCTCTATAAATATCCGGTAACGGATTTTGATTATTGACTGAAGAAGTTGAAGAACCATCGCTATTACCACCGGTATATTGAGCACGGGTGAGATTTGTAACAGCCAGTAATGATAAAATTAAAATATAACGTTTCATGCAGTCAGTATTTTGAAACGCTAAAATATTTCCATTAACAATCCTGAACTATTGCTTAATGCGGGGAGAATATATCCCCAAAAACGGGGATGGGGTTTATACTAACTCATTCCATGCTCTGATTATTTCTTCAGCATGTGCCTTATTCTTTGGTTTGGTAAATATTTTACGGATGATACCTTTTTCATCAATGATAAAAGTGGTACGCAGGATGCCCATATACTCACGGCCAAAAAGTTTTTTCATATCTCTTACACCGTATGCTTCTGTTACTTTATTTTCTGTATCTGCAATCAGCGGGAAGGGAAGTTTATATTTTATTTCAAATTTCTTTTGCTTTGTTTCATTATCAGGACTTACACCTACTACCTCAAATCCGTTTTTTTTAAGTAAAGAATAATTATCCCGCAGGTTGCAGCTTTCAATAGTACAGGTAGGCGAACCTGCTTCGGAATAGAAATACAAAACCAGTTTTTTCCCTTTGTAATCAGACAAAGAAATTTTATTGCCGTTCTGGTCTTTGCCGGTGAACAACGGAGCTTTGCCGTTTTCTTTAAGTGTAATCATTGTGTTGCTCTATATTTTAACTTGTTATTTATTTTTTTGCTACAGGCTTCTTTATTGCTGTTTTCTTTTTCCTTATTATTTTCTTTTTGGGTGGCGGAGTGTATGGGTTTCTTTTAAACCACCATATTTTCTCTGTCACATTTCCAACTATATCTTCTACCCACAATTTTAATTCATGTACACCAAACGGACATTGCTCATCAAAAATATAAATATAATCTCTTGCCTTGTCGTTGGTAAACATTAGCCATTTGCCATCCAATTCTGCGCGGAAAGATTTTATACCGGAATTATCAGTCGGGGAAATTAATACTCTTGTTAGCGGACTAAAATCCATTGTATCTTTTTCTTTTACTGGTGGTAAAATGATTGGTGGTATTTTGTCAATGAACAATTGAAAATTTCCAAAGTCACTGAACGATGAAGACAGCCAGCCTTTTTGCCATTGCGTTTTTCTTATAGATTTTTTTCCTAACCATTCCCTTTGCATCACAATTTTTTCTTTTAAAGAATCAGGAATTGCCGCAGTTGGTTTTATACGAACAGAAAATGGATAGGAAAAAAATCTATAAGAAAAACGCAATGGCAAAAAGGCTGGCTGTCTTCATCGTTCAGCGATT
>JANOJO010000225.1:0-5886 GCA_031418795.1 Bacteroidota bacterium
TAAGCCAATCGAATATCATACAAATCATTAAGTTGTTTGGGACTACTAAACCATATTTGTGACTTTTTAAGCGCTTCCTTGTGGTGGTCGTCTATCCAGTTTCTGTACTTATATAATATTTTGGGTGTAGACTTACGAAACTCATCTTCCAGAATTTCATTTGGTATTTCTTGAGCCTTTCCGGCTATTGGCCTACTCATTTTTTGAGGTATTTTATAAAAAAACCAAATCAAAGGACGCCTATTGGGAACACCGCAGACTGCCATAAAAACTGAAGCCGCCGATTAACGGCAGCTTCAGTAAATTTTACGTGGTGTGGGGCGGGATTGAACCGCCGACACAAGGATTTTCAGTCCTTTGCTCTACCAACTGAGCTACCGCACCATTGCATTAGCTACACTGATAAGCCGCACCGCACTTTTTCCGCCTTTTGGCGGAGCGCAAAAATAACAGTTCTGCCTCAAAGGCTGAAAATTTAAATCTGCTTATTTTTTATGGGATTGCAAACTGCTTTGTCAGCCCTTTATTTCAATATTGTCCTGCTTTATCATTTCTTCACCTTGCATTTTTAAAAATATCTGCGCAACGGTCACTACATCTTTCTGGCAATAAGTAACAATTCGTTTTAAGTCTTTATCGTTCCAGTAAACACTCCATACTTTGCTACCATCAATATCATCCTTTGGTGTGGGTATTCCAAGTGTATGTGCAAGCAGATTGAGTGATGTAAAACTTTTAAAGTCGCCAAACTTCCAAAGCTCAAGTGTGTCAAAATGATTTACCTCCCAAGGCTTTTTACCACTGATATTTAAAATAGATGGGATAGGAATGCTGTTAATAATTAGTCTCCTGCACAGGTAAGGAAAATCAAACTCTTTACCATTATGTGCACATAAAAATTTTGGTTCGTTGGCCACCCATTTCTTCAGCATTTCACAAAACTCAACCAGCAGAATTTTTTCATTGTCGCCAAAAAAAGATTTTATCACAATCTTTTTATCAGCGCCACTACCCTGTATAAATCCGCAACTGATGCAAATAATTTTTCCAAACTCTGCATAAATACCTGCCCGGTGATAAATGGTTTCTTTAGTTTCCCCTTCGTGATACTTCAGCAGCGAAACGGATTTTGTATCCCACAATTCTTTCCAGTCTTTAGGTAAAGAATTATAGCCGGCATATTGAGGTGCCGTTTCAATATCGAGGAATAATATATTATGAACAGGAGCTGACATATTTTTTCTATCCTAAAAATAAAGAACCCCGGCGAACCGGGGATATTTTTTAATTAAAGAAATTTATCGCCCTTATTTCTTTTTACCTCGGCTACAAATTCTTTTATCTCTTGCTCCTTTTCTCTTTTACAAATAAGCAGCGCATCTTTTGTATCCACTACTATAAAATCATCAAGACCCTGAAGAACCAAAAGTTTATTATCGGGTGCATGCACCATACATTTTGTGGCATCCATAATCATTACATTTTTCCCTGCCGCAGCATTTCCCAAATAATCTTTCTCCATATTTTCCCAGGCGCTGTTCCATGTGCCCAGGTCGCTCCAGCCAAATGAAGATGGAATGATATAAACATTATCTGCTTTTTCCATAATGCCAAAGTCAATGGAAATATTAGTGCATTGCGGATAAATTTCTTCTATTGCTCCCTGCTCTTCTTCTGTGTTGAATTTTTCTTTTTCCGCTGCAAACACTTCATACATTTCCGGAAGGTATTTTTCAAACGCAGTAATTATGTTTTTTACTTTCCAGATAAAAATACCTGCGTTCCATAAAAAATCTCCGCTGGCAATAAATGTTTTTGCCAAATCCTTATTTGGTTTTTCTGTAAAGGTTTTTACTTTATATATATCCGGTGCCGCCGCAGTTGTTTCGTGTTGTATATAGCCATAGCCGGTATTGGGATAAGTTGGTTTTATGCCAAGGGTAACAAATGCGTTGATATGACTTACAAAATCCAAACCCTTTTTTGATGTTTTAATAAATTCATTTGTTTCCAGCACCAGGTGGTCGGCGGGGGCCACTACTAAATTTGCCTGCGGGTCTTTCTTTATCAGCTTAAAAGAAATATAGGCCACACACGGCGCTGTGTTTTTTTTAGATGGCTCGCCAAGAATGTTTTCTTCTTTTACCTGCGGCAATTGTTTTTTTACAATCGGAATATATTCAGATGAAGTGATGATGTAAATATTTTCTTCCGGTACTAATTTTTTATACCGGTCATAAGTTTGTTGAATAAGCGTTTTACCTGTATTAAGTATATCAAGAAATTGTTTGGGATAGCTGCTGCGGCTCATCGGCCAGAAGCGGCTGCCGATACCACCAGCCATAATCGCTACATAATTATGTTTGTTCATTTTGTTTTCTTAAATCAATCCTTCGCGGATAAGGTCATGTAAATGTATAAAACCAAGATATTTATTGTCATTCACCACCACTAATTGTGTAATAGATTTTTTTCTCATTAAATCCAGCGCCTCCACCGCCAGTTCATCTGCACCAATTGTTTTTGGCGTTCGTGTCATTATACTTTCAGCATTTACACCATCAAGAGAATTGCTTTTCTCCAGCATCCTTCTCAGATCGCCGTCTGTTATCACGCCTAAAAGTTCGCCACTACTATTTGTAACAGCAGTTGCTCCTAATCTTTTTGAAGAAATTTCTACAATCACTTCTTTTAATGTTTGATTAGCTGTAACATTTGGCTTTTCATTATTTATATACAGGTCCGAAACCCTCAGGTAAAGTTTTTTACCCAATGCACCACCCGGATGAAATTTTGCAAAATCGTCAGTAGTAAATCCTTTTTTCTCCATTAAACAAATTGCAAGCGCATCGCCCATTACCAATTGTGCTGTTGTGCTGGTGGTTGGTGCCAGATTATTTGGACAAGCTTCCTGTTCTACCGTTGTATTTAAAATTATATCCGCTTGCTTAACTAAGTATGATTCCATATTGCCCACCATGCCGATAAGAATATTTTTAAAATTCTTTATCAGTGGCACCAGTACTTTTATTTCCGGGCTTTCACCGCTTTTGCTTATTATCATTACCACATCTTCCTGCTGCACTATACCCAGGTCGCCATGAATAGCATCGGCTGCGTGCATAAATATTGCCGGCGTACCGGTAGAGTTTAATGTGGCAACTATTTTTTGTGCAATTACTGCGCTTTTTCCAATACCGCTGATTACCAATCTGCCTTTCGTATTTGCAATTGCATTAATTGCTTTTTCAAAATCAACATTTATAAATTGTGATAATCCGCTAATGGATTGTGCTTCCATTTCAATTGTTCTGAGGGCAATTTGTTTAAGCGAGGATGCCATATTAATTTCGGCTCCGCCAAATTTATCTGCAAGAGTTTAATTGAGAGCAGAAGTTACGGCGGCTAATGCCGCCAAAATTATAGGATTTGTTATGAACGTGGCTCATGCAATCGTTATAGTTTTACTTTTATCTTTTGGGTGCACAAACAATGAAGGTTATATTGTAAATTCGCAAACATCGCTCCGTGGCTTCAGCAATGGGTTTTATCAGGATGGTTTTGAAATTAATGTGATCCGGGTTAAGTCTTCTTACAAAATACTCCACCGCTCCATTTATATAAAATTCTGCCTCTTTGTAAAAATTTGCCTGTTGCGCCGGGTTGGTTGCAAAATTTTCTGTACCTTAAACAGAAATACATTTTTGAATAGAAAAAGATTTGAATAATGGCTACAGCATCATTAAAAAAACCAGTTAAAAATACTGCGGTAAAAACTATTTCCAACAAGAAGCTTGACCTTCATAAAGAGCTATTGGAGAATTTTGGCTTTGACAAATTCAAAGGCAACCAGGAAAAAATAATTGAGGCGCTGCTTGCGGGCAAGGATGTGTTTGTAATAAAACCTACCGGTGGTGGCAAAAGTTTGTGTTATCAATTACCCGCATTGGTAAGCGAAGGTGTCGCCATCATCGTATCGCCGCTTATTGCGCTGATGAAAAACCAGGTGGATCTTGTTCGTGGCTATAGCAGCAATGATGAGGTGGCGCATTTTCTAAATTCCACATTAAACAAAAGAGAAATAAAAGAAGTACACGATGATTTACTTTCTGGTAAAACAAAAATGCTGTATGTGGCTCCTGAAACTTTAACAAAGCAGGAGAACCTGGAATTTTTCAGCGACTTGAAAATTTCTTTTTTTGCTGTGGATGAAGCGCATTGCATTTCTGAGTGGGGTCATGATTTTCGTCCTGAATACCGCCGGCTGCGGGAAATGATGATTCAGATAAGCCCGGATGCGCCCATGATTGCATTGACAGCTACTGCAACACCAAAAGTGCAAAGCGATATTATTGAAAATCTTAACCTCAAGGATCCGAAAATTTTTATCTCTTCTTTCAACCGGCCCAATCTTTATTACGAAATCATTCCCAAGATTAATAAAGATGATACATTAAAGCACATGGCAAAGTTCATTGTGCAAAACAAGGGCAAGAGCGGAATCATTTATACCACCAACCGAAAAACTACTGAAGAGCTTGCTGATATGCTGATGGCAAATGGAATAAAAGCTGTGGCTTATCATGCGGGACTTGACAGCAAGCTTCGTTCAGAACGTCAGGATAAATTTTTGGGAGAAGATGTACAGGTGATTGTTGCCACCATCGCATTTGGTATGGGTATTGACAAACCAGATATCCGTTTTGTAATCCATTATAATATTCCAAAAAGTATAGAAAACTATTACCAGGAAACAGGCCGTGGTGGCCGGGATGGAATGGAAGGAAAATGTATTCTTTATTATTCTCACAAAGATGTGGCTAAGCTGGAACACCTGATGCGTGACAAACCACTTAGCGAACGTGAAGTTGGAAATCAATTGATAAGCGAAACCGTGGCTTATGCCGAGAGTGGAGTGTGCAGAAGAAAAATACTGATGAGTTATTTTGGCGAAGAGTATGAACATGAAAAATGCGGCCATTGTGATAATTGTAAACATCCGAAAGAAAAATTTGAAGCAAAAGACGAAGTGGTAAGTGTTTTAAAAACAATTAAAGCCCTTGATGAAAGATTTGCTGCTGACTATGTGGTAAACATGATTTTTGGCCGCCTTACTCCGCAAATAACCATGTACCGCCACGAAGAGCTGGATGTATTTGCCTGTGGCAATGAAAAAGAAAGTCTTTGGTGGCATACGCTTATCCGCCAGATGCTGCTGCAAGATTTGCTGCAAAAAGATATTGAAGAATATGGTGTATTAAAATTTACTAAGAAAGGAATTGATTTTCTGAAGAAACCAAAATCGTTCAAAATTGTACTTAATAATTTATACGACGAAGCAAATGCTGATGATGATGAAGGCGCTGAAACTGATGAAGGCGCTGCTACAGATGAAAAATTATTTGAACTGTTGAAAGAGCTTCGCCAAAAAGAAGCAAAGAAAAAAAGCCTGCCGCCATTTGTAATTTTTCTTGAAAACTCTTTGCAGGATATGGCAACGCTTTATCCTATTACCATGACCGACCTTGAAAAATGCCAGGGGGTAAGCAAAGGAAAAGCTATTCGCTACGGAAAACCATTCATTGATTTGATTGCAAAATATGTGGAAGATAATAATGTGGTACGCCCCGATGATTTTGTAATGAAGAGTGTGGTAAATAAAAGCGGCAATAAAGTTTTTATCATTCAGAATATTGATAAAAAAATTACCCTGGAAACAATTGCAAAAAATAAAGGCTGGAAAATGGAAGAGTTGCTGGAAGAAATGGAAACAATCGCCGGAAGCGGTACCAAGCTGAATTTGGATTATGCCATTGAAGAATTGCTGGACGAATACGACCAGGAAGAAATCATTGAATATTTTAAAGGTTGCCAGACATCTTCGCT
>JANOJO010000226.1:0-7085 GCA_031418795.1 Bacteroidota bacterium
ACTTAATAAACTCATCGGGTTTTCATTTAAAATAAAACTGTAAGGATTATCATGAATGATGAGAATCTTATTCTTTATGCCAAAAGCAACTAATTTTTCAAACAACTCTTTTGATGGTAATTGACCGGTTGGCATTTGCGGATAGTTCACAAACATCAGCTTTACTTTCTTCAGTTTGCTTTTTTCTAATTTATCAAAATCGGGTTCATAATTATTTTTCTCTCTTAGTTTATACTCCCTGCATTTTCCACCGGCCAGTTTTACGGCACTGGTATATGTTGGATAACCGGGATTAGGCACCAGCACTTCATCATTTTTATTTAAATAGGTCATACAGATATGCATGATGCCTTCTTTACTCCCAATCAAAGGCAGTATTTCAGAATCAGGATTCAGATCCACAGCATACCATTTCTTATACCAGTCACTCATAGCTTTTCTTAATACCGGTGAGCCTTTGTAAGATTGATATGCATGAACGTTGGACTTTGCACTTTCTTCCTGCAATACTTTTATCACATCAGGATGTGGCGGAAGATCAGGACTGCCAATGCCGAGGTTGATTATATTTTTCCCCTGTTTATTCAATTCGTCTATCTCTCTCAGCTTTTGTGAGAAATAGTATTCACCAATTCCTTCTAATCTTTTTGAAGTTGTTATCATAATTGCTTCAGGAAATTGTTTCCAATTATTAATTCTTAATTATTAATTTTTAATTATCACTTCCAAACACCTCTTTTATACACTCCGTAAATTTTTATTTCTTCTGTCAATGGTTTTATTTGTTCAATTACATTTTCAAACTGATTAGTGTTTTCAAATTCCATATCTGCATGAAAACTGTATTTAAAGTCGCTGCCGGGAATAGGAAAACTTTGCAGCTTGCTTAAATTAATTCCGCCGTCAGAAATCTTTGTCAGCACTTTTGCCAAACTTCCACGGGAATGATCAGTATGAAAATTGACAGAGGCTTTATTGGCATCTTCAACAGGCTTTGCCATATCCTGCCGTTGCAAAACTAAAAACCTGGTATAATTATTTTTCATCGTATGAATATTGGGAGCAATTATTTCCAATTGAAATAAATCAGCCGCCAGTTTTCCGGCAATAGCAGCAATATGTTTGCTTTTGTGCTGATGTACATGTTTTGCACTTAAAGCCGTGTCATCTGTTTCCACTAATTTCCATTTATGCTTATCTAAAAAATCATAGCATTGTTGCAGCGCCATAGTATGCGAATGTACTTCACGAATATCTTCCAGCTTCACGCCGGGGTTTACCAACAGATTTTGTTTAATATGGAGATAAACCTCTCCAATGATTTTTAAATTTGATTTTTGAAGCAGGTTGTAGTTGGCAAGAATACTGCCGGCGATGGAATTTTCAATAGCCATCACACCGCCATCACTTTCTTTTTTATTAGAAGCAATCTTTATCACATCGCGGAATGTGGCACAAGGCAGCACCTCCACATCTTTTCCAAAAAACTGTTGTGCCGCCATCTGGTGAAAACTGCCTTCGTATCCCTGAATAGCAAACCCCCTCCGTCCGCCTTTGGCGGAGGAACTTGCATGAGCACTAACCTCGCTTACCGAAGTTTCTTTTAATTTGTTTGATTCACTCATTTTAAACTGCTCATTTTATTTCTAAAAAAACGTTCAATAGTCAGACTCTTAAGCCCCTCCTTTGGAGGGGTTTGGGGAGGCTAAAAAACAAAAATCCCCCGATTTTACCGGGGGACTCTTTATGTTGATTTTTGTTCTTAGTCTTAATAAGTTTTCAACAAAAGCAACCCCCGCTTCTGGCTAAAGAAGTAATAAAAATAAAACCAACGGTATGCTTTTGTGATTGTCATTGCTTTTCAAAAATAAGTAAACATTGTTATGCTGCAAATCTTTCATTGAAAAAAACTGAAATGAAAACAATTGTTTGTACCAAATAAGAAAGCCATCCCGATAAATCGGGACAGCTTTAAACGATTGCTTGCCATATAAAAAATCTTACTTAGAAGCTGCTGCTGAATCTGGAATTGCAACAGTTACTGAATCTGGAATTGCAACAGTTATTGAATCTGGAGCAGTTACACCAGTGCTATCTACAGCTTTTACATCAGATGTAGCCTCGTCATTACAAGCAGCCAGGGCTACAATAGCCAATACAGATAAAATCTTTTTCATGAATTGTTTTTTGAGTTGTTAAAATAAATTTATTTGACATTGATACCCGATTTAAAAAAAGGTAACCCGGTTTATTAAATATTTTTTAATTTTCTTTGGGTTACTATTTCGTCATATTTGTATTAAAACCCGTAGAGTGAGCCCCGATTTTAAAGATCAAGAGTTATTAAAAGGATTGGCATTAAGCGATAAAAAAGCTATTGAAACCATTTATAAAGAGAATTATAATATGGTTCAAAGTTTGATTATCAACAACAACGGCTCGGTACATGAAGCCAGGGATGTATTTCAGGAAACAATGATTGTGTTATTTGAAAAAGCCCGGTCTGGCAGCTTTGAACTTAATTGCCAGATGAAGACTTATGTTTATTCCGTTTGCCGGCGCATTTGGCTCAAACGTTTGCAACAAATGAACAGGTATGCAGGTGAAATGGATAACATGGCTTTAGTGGTGCCTGTGGAAGAAGACATTGAAGATCATGAAAAAAGAGATGAGGAATTTGTAATGTTGGAAAAAGCAGTTGGCAGTCTTGGCGAACCCTGTAAAAGTTTGATTGAAGCTTTTTACATTCAAAAAAGAAGCATGCAGGATATTGCTGATTCATTTGGATATACGAATGCAGCTAATGCCAAAACTCAGAAATATAAATGCCTGATGCGATTAAAGAAATTATTTTTTACCCAATATAAAAACGGTAAGTGATGGAAGACATTCAATTAATAGAATCAGCAGAACGATACATCCGCGGTGAAATGAACCCGGATGAAAGAGTATATTTTGAACAGTTGCGCAAAACCAATTCTGATATTGATCAGCTGGTTGTTGAGCATACGCTATTTCTACATAAAATGAATGAGCTGGGAAACCTGAAATCTTTTAAAACTACTTTGAATGAAGTGCATACTGATCTTGCAGAACAAGGTTTAATTAATTCAGAAAAATTAAAAGGCAACGCAAAAGTTGTTTACTTGTGGAAAAGGTATAAAAGAGTTGCCGCCATTGCAGCCACGATTGCAGGTGTTACAACGCTGAGCGTTTCATTGCTTGTGAATACACTTGTACCCAAAGCAGATAAAGATAAACTACAGGAACTTAGCCGTGAACTGATTAAAGTAAAAGCCCAGCAGACTGAGCAAAAGAAAGAAGTTAACAGTATTAAAAATAAGATTGCTGATACAAAAATTCCTTTCAGAACAGCAGGTACTGGTTTTGTGATTGATGGCAGGGGTTATCTTATTACCAATGCACATATCGTTCGCAATGCAAAAAATATTTTTGTCATCAATAGTAAAGATGAGCAGTTCAGAGCATCACTTGTTTATACTGATTTGAATAAGGATATTGCCGTACTTAAAATAACCGATGAAGATTTCAAAACAATGACTTCATTACCTTATGGAATCCGTAAATCTTCCACGGATGTTGCCGAACCGATTTTCACAATGGGTTTTCCAAGAAATGAGATTGTTTACAGCGAAGGTTATTTAAGTGCCAAAACAGGATTTAATGGCGATACGCTCAGCTGCCAGTTGGGCATTGCTGCAAATCCGGGTAACAGCGGTGGCCCTGTTTTTAATTACGATGGAGAAGTGATTGGAATATTAAGCACAAAAGAAATACAGGCAGAAGGTGTTGCATTTGCCATACAATCAAAATATATTTTTAATGTATTGGAACAACTTAAAAAAGATACGGCTTATCAAAAAGTAAAACTCCCTTTAAGAACTACCTTATCAGGAATGAACAAACAGCAACAGTTTAAAAAAATTGTAGATTTTATTTTTATGGTAAAAGTGAATTAATAACTCACATCTGCCAGCAAAAAATTTCACACCTTAATCAGGATTTTTTATTCCAACCAGAGATTTTCCGGGTATTCCCCGTTTTTAATCAACCGCATTAGTTTTTCTTTTACAAAAGGCGCATCCTCTTTGTACGTTACGCCAAACCACTGTGCCAATGTGGGAATCACTTTTATAATGCCTCTATTTTCTTTTATAAACCTGTCGGCAACTATCGGGATAAAAAATTCAGATTTTGGCAACCCGATATTTTCTGTAAGAAATTCTTTAAACAATTTTTCAGTATAAGAAAAAACAGATGGTGAAAAACACCAGAAGTTCATAGACACATGTGTATCTAAAGAAAGATGCCGGGGCAAATGTTCATCATCACATGAAATAATATTCTCCTGTAATGAAATGTTTAATCTTTCAACTACAGAAACTAAATTCCCTTCACCGTCCACTTCACAAACACCACGGTTTACCGTACCATGATCAGAAAGTGTTTTCAACAACCCGTATCCGATAATGGCATAAATATTTTCTCTGCAATCATTCATTAAAAAACTGTTTGCTTTTTCAAAACCATCCCTGCCATAAAAATCATCAGCATTGATGACCGCAAAAGGTTCGCTTATTTTTTCTGCGGCACATAACACTGCATGTGCAGTACCCCAGGGTTTGGTTCTTGCTGCCGGCAATTCAAATCCATCAGTAAAAGAAATTAATTCCTGAAAAACATATTCAACTTTTATTTTCTCTTCTATTTTTTTGCCAATGGCCTGCCTGAAATTTTCAAAAAATTCTTTTCGGATAATAAAAACCACTTTGCCAAAACCTGCGCGGATGGCATCGTAAATGGAATAATCCATAATTGTTTCATCCGAAGGACCAAAACCTTCTACCTGCTTCATGCTTCCATACCGCGATGCCATGCCTGCTGCCAATATTACCAATGCTGGTTTCATTATTTTATTTATTATTTATAAGTTGCGAAAATAAATAATTTAGCTGCTCATTGTTTTTCTATTTTCAATTCATGCTGCAACCTGATATTTCAAAACTGACCGTTGATAAAGTTCAACTTCCTTTTATTGAAAAAAAGAGAGTGGATCTGGAAATGCTTCGTCTTGATAAAATTCACCCGGTTATTTCCGGCAATAAATGGTTTAAACTGAAATATCATCTTGAAAATTTTCATTCGGGAAAATACAGGGGTATTCTCAGTTTCGGCGGCGCCTGGTCCAATCATATTGTGGCCACAGCCTGTGCCTGTTTTTACCAAAATATAAAATGCACCGGCATTATCCGCAGCGAAAAACCAAATGAGTTGTCGCATACACTGAATGATGCGATGAATTTTAAAATGGATCTGAAATTTATTTCAAGAGAAATGTACCGGCAAAAAAATACTGATGAATTTTTACTGGAAATAAAAAATGAGTACCCGGACTATTATATTATTCCCGAAGGCGGCACCGGAGATGATGGCGAAAAAGGCGCCGGTGAAATTTTAAACTTAGTTGATAAAAAATATTATTCGCATATTGCCTGTGCTATTGGCACAGCCACCATGTTCAGAGGAATTGCAAAAACAATAAACAGGTATCAGCAGGTAATGGGTATTCCTGTTATAAAAGGATTTAATGAAATACAGGAAACAGCAACGGCAAAAATTTTTCCCGGATATCATTTTGGCGGCTATGCAAAATACAATGATAAATTAATAAACTTTATGAATGATTTTTTCAGGCAGTCAAATATTCCAACGGATTTTATTTACACAGGTAAATTAGTTTTCGCTGTTTGCGATTTGATAAAAAAAGATTTTTTTTCTCCTGGAAGCAGAATACTATTAATTCACAGCGGCGGCTTGCAGGGAAATTCATCGCTGCCAAAAGGAACGTTAATCTTTTAGGTTTGATACCCCCGTCCTTATCTTTGCGCAGTACAATAAAAGGAATCATTATATTTTACGTTCTATATCCATGAAAAAAATCATCCTGTTCTGCTATTGTTTTGTATCACTGCTTGCAAGTGCACAGCTTGTCCCGTCTCAACGGGAGGATTCTCTGCCAAATTTTTCTGTTATTAATAAAGGAAACAACAGGATTGTAATAAGCTGGAACAACCGGTATTCAATCACAAGGCAATTAACTATACAGCGATCACCTGATAGTTTAATCAACTTTAAAAGTATTGTAACCGTACCCGATCCGCTGAACAGGCAAAACGGGTACTTAGATACCAAAGCCATTGATGATAAAATGTTTTACCGCCTGTATATTCATATTGACGGCAGCAATTTTGTTTATACAAAATCAAAACGGCCTGTGGCGGAGGGCTTAGTTACAAAACCATTCAATGATAATTTGATTACTGAACCCGGAGCTGACAGCGCTTTAACTAAAGTATTAAAAAAAATTGCTGTTAAGAATATTGCTGACAGCGCCTTTACTTCTGAAGAAATATTAATTCTAAAAAAATATAAAAACGATAAACTGAACAAGCTGCCCGATTCCATTTCAAGAAAAATAGATGCCGTAATAAAAATAAAAAACAGACCGGATATTATTCTGCCAATGTACCGTATCGTTTCAAATAAAGATGGCCAGGTACAGATAAATTTAAAAGATTTTTTAGAAAAAAAATACACTATCCGTTTTTTTGAAGATGATGATAGTTTTCTTTTTGAATTAAAAAATATTAAAGAAGCATCCCTGTTACTGGACAAAGCAAATTTCCATCATGCCGGCTGGTTCAAATCTGAATTGTATGATAATGGAAAACTTATAGAGAAGAACAGGTTTTTTATTCCTAAAGATTTTTGATGTAAAATTGTTGTATTGTAAAATGGATGTAAAATTGTTGAATTGTTAAATGGTTAAAATTGTTATGATGAAAACTCAATATAGTTTTAAAATTATAAAAGACAATTCAGCAATTCAGCAATTAAGCAATTAAACAATTTAACCATTAACTAACTCCACCTCAAACACTTTTTCAAAATTATTTTTCACTTTTTCTTTCGCTTCTTCGAAATCAATTTTTCTTCCCAACTCTTTTTCCAGTGATGTTACCTGCTTGTTCTGAATACCGCATGGGATGATATTATTGAAATAA
>JANOJO010000227.1:0-19895 GCA_031418795.1 Bacteroidota bacterium
CTAACTTTGCGAAGCAAATTTAAAAATGAAAAAAACACAAATAGTTTTATTGGTTTTGATCGTAGCCGCCATTGCTGGTTTAATAAGCCTGATGCCAACATCGGGTGTTGAATTGATGAGCAGTTATGAAACCATTGCATCTGCAAAAGAAAAGCAGGGAAAATTTGTACATCTAATAGCCAAGCTTGACAAAACACAACCAGTAGAATACGATGCAGTAAAAAATCCAAATTACCTCAGCTTTACTGCGGTTGATTCTGTTGGTGGCACTGTAAAGGTTATTTATAAAAATGCAAAGCCTGATAACCTGGAGCATAGTGAAAGATTGGTGATGAAAGGAAAAATGCAGGGAGATAAATTTGAATGCAATGAAATACTGATGAAATGTCCTTCCAAATATACTGATGACCCCAGCCGCATTCAGGAAAGCATCAATAAAAACATTAATTAATTTCAATGGACTATATCGGCGAACATCTGTTGCCCGGAAATATCGGCTACCTGCTTGTCTTCATTTCATTTGCCGCCTCATTGCTTGCTGCATTTTCTTATTATAAATCTTTTCGCAGCATTAATCCTGCCGATCAGCTTAGTTGGAAAAAGCTGGGACGAATTTCTTTTTTCATTGATGCCATTTCTGTAATCGGTGTATTTGTTATTCTTTATTATTTAATTGCCAGCCACCGCTACGAGTATCAGTACGTTTATAAAAATTCAGGTAATGATCTGGAGCCAAAATATATTTTCAGTTCACTATGGAGTGCATCCGAAGGCAGTTTTATTCTCTGGACAGTGTGGCACGCCATACTTGGAATAATCCTGATGTTTACTTCAAAAAAATGGGAAGGCCCGTCCATGATGATTCTTTCGATCGGGCAGGCTTGTCTTGCAACTATGCTCCTGGGTATTTATGTTTTCGGAACAAAAATAGGCAGCAATCCATTTGCATTGTTTCGTGAGCAAATGCCCAATCTTCCTGTTTTTAGTAATCCTGATTATGCCTTAAGAATTACGGATGGCAATGGCCTCAATCAACTTCTTCAGAATTACTGGATGGTTATTCACCCGCCGGTTTTATTTATTGGCTTTGCCAGTATGATTATTCCATTTTCTTTTGCCGTTGGCGGCATCATGACAAAAAATTATGGCGGATGGACAAAGCCTGCATTGCCCTGGGCATTATTTACTGCAGCTATATTAGGAGTGGGAGTAATGATGGGAGCAGCATGGGCTTACGAGTCATTAAGTTTTGGTGGCTACTGGGCATGGGATCCGGTGGAGAATGCCTCATTAGTTCCCTGGTTAGTATTGATGGCGGGTATTCATACAATGCTTGTACACAGAAATACCGGCCGATCATTAAAGACATCTTATTTATTAATATCACTTGCATTTATACTTATAGTTTATTCCACCTTTCTTACCCGCAGCGGCATTCTTGGAGAAACTTCTGTTCATTCATTTGCTGATCTGGGCATGAATGCACAACTCTATTTATTCCTGTATGTGTTTTTCTGGTTGCCAACTATTGCATCAGCATTAGGAATAAAAAATCAATTGATTGCTTTTGCTGCCTCACTATTATTTTTAATACTTGCCAATTTTATTCATTCTGCATTTGCATTGGTCTCACCATTTGTTGCCCTTGTGTGGATGATGATAAATCTGAACAAAGTAATTCCATCAGAAAAAAAAGAAGAAGAGGTTTCATCAAGAGAGTTCTGGATGTTTATCGGTTCGCTGGTACTTTTAATTTCAGCAATAATTATTACTATTCAAACTTCAGTACCGGTTTATAATAAAATTTTTAATAAAACAGTTGCACCTGCGCAGGAAGTGGAATTTTCTTACAACCGGATCCAGATTTTTATTGCCGTCATACTTGGTTTGCTTACGGCCATCACTCAATATTTAAAATACAAACAAACCTCAACTGGTTATTTTCTTAAAAAAATAACAATACCATTTGTATTAAGTGTGCTTGCTGCCGGCCTCATACTTTATTTTGGAAATATTAATTACGATAAATACGGCGCCGGTTATCTCGCCTCAGTATGGATGGCGGTTGCATGCAGTGTATTTGCCGTAATAGCCAACTTTTCTTATATCTGGCTGGGTGTAAAAGGAAGTTTGAAACTCAGTGGTCCGTCCATTGCCCATTTGGGTTTTGGATTAATGTTGTTTGGGATTTTAATTTCTTCATCAAAAAAAGAAGTACTTTCATTTAACACCAGTGGCATTGCAATCAATTTTGGTACTGAAAGCAATGAAAAGACAGGAGAGAACCTCACATTAGTAAAAGGCATGAGGATGGATATGGGAAAATACTGGGTTACTTATGCAAGTGATTCTATCCATCCCAAAAAATCACAATGGTATTACAAATTAAAATTTGAAAGCAAAGACGGCAAATCAAATTTTGATTTAACCCCTAATGCATTTGTAAATTATAAAGGCAATGAAGGCCTGATGGCAAATCCTGATGCAAAGCATTATTTGGATCACGACATATTTGCTTACATCACTGCCATGCCCGACCCGGAAAGAAATGCTGACACATCCTCTTTCATTACAAAATTTTTAAAGGCCGGTGATTCACTTTTTTACTCAAAAGGATTTATTATTCTTGAAGAAATAAAAGTACATGATAGTTTACCCGAAGACCTTTTTGGTAAAGATGGAAAACTTTTTGAAGCAAAAATGAAAGTGTATTCCAAAACAAATTCAGTTTATTCATCTTTTGCAAAACTGGCATTTGCAAAAGGAGCAGCCTTAAGTATTCCTGATACGGTGATGGCCGAGAGCCTCGTTTTGCAATTAAATAATTTTGACGGAAAAACTGCTGAAATCGGCATTAAAGAATCAGACTCCGTCATGCAGTACATTACCCTGAAAGCCTATAAATTTCCTTTTATAAATGCACTCTGGCTGGGTACTTTACTCATGGCTTTGGGTATAATTATCAGCATGGTAAGGCGTATTCAGGTAAATAAAAAAGTAAATAGCTGAACTGTAATTTTTTTTAACTTCAACAAACAGCAAATCACTATTAATCTTTGTCTTAAAGTTGTATTTTAGATTTATGGAAATGGGTTTCAATAAAAAATATATTTTATCAGTTGCTGTACTATTTATTATAGAAGTAAAAGCATTTTCACAAACAGATACTGTGATGGGGCCGCCGCCGCCAATTGATGAAAAAAAATGGGGACCCAACGATACGATTATTACCGGTGCTATTTATTATGTAAACGATTGGATGCCCTTCAAAGAATTAGAAATGGCATGGGCAACTAAGATGAGTGAAAAACAATTGGCAAAATATATTGAAGAATGGAACAGGCTTCGCAATGCGGTGTATGTAACTTATCCGTATGCAAGAACTGCCGGCAACCTGATGAATGATATCAATACACAGTTGAAAAATATTTCAAGTAAAAAAGAAAAGAAAAAATACATCAAGACTAGAGAAAAAGAATTAAAAGTTCAGTTTGCTGATCCGCTCTCCAATCTTTCCGTGTATCAGGGAAAAGTATTAATGAAACTAATCAACCGGCAAACGGGCAATGATTGTTATGAAATAGTAAAAGAATACCGTGGTGGGGTTACTGCCCGGCTTTATCAAACCGTTGCTTTCTTTTTTAGCAGCAGCCTGAAGCAGGATTGGGATGTAAACGATAAAGGAGACCGCCAGATTGAAAACATAGTAAAAGAAATTGACGGCAGTTGGTATAGTAATCCTTACAAACCTGGAGTAAGATAGTTTATCGTTTTTGGTTTATTGTTTTTCGTTCTTTAATTTGAGTGAATAATTTTACCTGCCTGTAACCAAAAACAATAAACGATAAACAATAAACCCAACATGAAACTAGATATACTTGCAATAGGCGTACATCCGGATGATGTGGAATTAGGATGCTCCGGCGTAATCATCAATGAAATTAAAAATGGGAAAAAAGTGGGTGTGCTGGATCTTACCCAGGGCGAACTGGGATCCAGGGGCACAATAGAAACCCGCTATGCAGAGGCCGCAAAAGCAGCTATGATTATGGGAGTGCATCTACGCGAAAACATGAAAATGCGGGATGGGTTTTTTAAAAATGATGAAGAGCATCAATTGCAGTTGATAAAAATTATCAGAAAATATCAGCCGGAAATTGTTTTTGCTAATTCAATGGACGACAGGCATCCCGATCATGGCCGTGCAGCAAAACTAATTGCTGACAGTTGTTTTCTTTCCGGACTTGTTAAAATAGAAACTAAAGATGAGAATGGAGTAATGCAGGAAGCATGGAAACCCAAATATATTTTTCATTATA
Organism: Bacteroidota bacterium; assembly: GCA_031418795.1. Taxonomy (GTDB): domain Bacteria; phylum Bacteroidota; class Bacteroidia; order Chitinophagales; family Chitinophagaceae; genus VBAS01. The sequence goes on from JANOJO010000227.1 coordinate 4,320, forward strand.
TACAGGACAGGTATCACGAACCGGATTTGATTGTGGATATAACAGGTGTATTTGAACAACGGATGGAAGCCATTAAAGCATACACTACACAATTTTATAATCCGGAAAATGAAGATGATGGCCCGCAAACTTATATTTCCACTCCATCTTTTCTTGAAACTGTGACTGCAAGGGCAAGAATGATTGGAAAAAAAATAGGAGTGACTTATGGGGAGGGGTTTAATACTGAAAAAAAGATTGGCATCAGAAATTTTGATTCATTGGTGCTGGTGGAAACCTGATTTGAATCATTTCTCTATGGATAAATTGAAATAGCCATACTAAATAAAGAAGCCTACCTTTGCCCCCACTTTAAAATGCAAAAAATGGCAAGTCCAAAATTTCCAAAAATCCCTTTATCTTTTCATGGCGAATTAAAAAGAAAGATTGCTTTATATTTTAATCAAAAAGGCAGAACCACCACCGGCAATTTCAAACTTTATTTTAAAGCCATACTATTAGTTTCAGGTCTTATAGCCTTATATACACATCTTGTTTTTTTTACACCCCCCACCGCTCTGGCAATTATTGAATGTATCATTTTAGGTTGTGTTATTGCAGCAGTTGGTTTCAATGTAATGCACGACGGTGCACATGGCAGTTTCAGCCGTTACAAATGGATCAATAGCCTGGCCTCAAACTTTGCAAATTTTTTGGGCGCCAGCCAGCACATGTGGAAGATGAAGCACAATGTTATTCATCATACCTATACCAATATTCATGGTGTGGATGATGATATAGAAGCCCGTCCGCTTCTCCGGCTTTGTGAGGAGCAGCCACGTTATAAAATACACAGGTACCAGCATTATTATTTTGGCGCAGCTTATTCTTTATTATATATCTACTGGATATTTGTTACAGATTATAAAAAATATTTTTCTGGTAAAATTGGTTCCACGCCTTTGAGAAAGATGACACCGAAGGAGCATGTATTTTTTTGGTTTTATAAAATTGCCCATGCCGCTATTTTTGTTGTAATCCCAATTGCTCTGGTTGGATTTTTACCCTGGCTAATCGGATTTTTAAGTATGGGCATGGTAGCAGGAGTTGTATTAAGCATCGTATTCCAATTAGCCCATACTGTAGAGCATACGCATTTTCCATTACCTGATCAAGCAACGGGTAAGATGGAAGACGAATGGGCTATACACCAGGTAAAGACAACAGCTAATTTTGCAACAAAGAATAAATTAGTTTCCTGGTTAGTTGGCGGATTAAATTTCCAGATTGAACATCATCTTTTCCCCAAAATATCGCATGTGCATTACCCGGCTATCAGCAAAATTATTCGCCAGGTGTGTGAAGATTACGGAATCAAATACATTGAATACCCCAAAGTGAGATATGCTGTTGCATCACATATCAGCTTTTTAAAACAATTGGGGAGGGCATAGTTTTTAATAAAATTATTAATGGCCTGCTGCAATCTGATTGCAGCAGGTTTTTTATTTTATGTAAAAAAATAAAATGAATGTTATTGATTGTTACTCCTGCTAACGCCTGTTGATACCTTAGCCTTTACTCTTATCTTTGCGCTCCTGAACAGGGCTTCGGCTTGTAAACCGGAAAAAAATTTCAATATGCAATTTCAATTTACCGAAGAACAATTGATGATTCAAAAAGCTGCAAGAGATTTTGCAGTTAATGAATGTAAGCCCGGCGTGATTGAAAGGGATGAGCATCAAAAATTTCCCAAAGAACAAATAATGAAGTTGGCAGAACTCGGCTTCATGGGCATGATGGTAGATCCAAAATACGGCGGCGCCGGTATGGACACAGTGAGCTATGTTCTGGCAATAGAAGAAATAAGTAAATGGGATGCAAGTGTAAGTGTGGTGATGAGTGTAAACAATAGTTTAGTATGTTATGGATTAAATGAATTTGGAACTGTTGAGCAAAAAGAAAAATATTTAGTGCCGCTTGCACAGGGACAAAAAAACGGCGAACTCTACATTGGCGCTTTTATGCTGAGTGAACCAGAAGCAGGAAGCGATGCAACATCACAAAAAACAACTGCAGAGGATAAAGGCGATTATTATTTATTGAATGGAACAAAAAACTGGATTACGAATGGTGGCACAGCATCTGCCTATCTTGTAATGGCACAAACTGATCCTTCAAAAGGAAGCAGGGGCATCAATACTTTGATTGTAGAAAAAGAATGGCCAGGTGTGGTAGTGGCTGCAAAAGAAAACAAACTCGGCATCCGTGCCAGTGATACGCATACCGTAATGTTTAATGATGTGAAAGTGCCCAAAGAAAACAGGATAGGTGAAGATGGATTTGGTTTTAAGTTTGCCATGAAAACACTTGCTGGTGGAAGAATAGGAATTGCATCGCAGGCACTCGGTATTGCCAGTGGAGCTTTTGAGCTTGCAAAAGAATATGCAAAAACCAGAAAAGCGTTTGGTACAGAAATTATGAATCACCAGGCTATTGCATTTAAACTTGCCGATATGGCAACAAGAGTGGAAGCATCAAGAATGCTTTGCATGAAAGCTGCCTGGGAAAAAGATAATAATATTGATTACACACTCAGCAGTTCGATGGCAAAAGTATTTGCATCAGAAACTGCAATGTGGACAACAGTGGAAGCGGTGCAGATACACGGTGGTTATGGTTTTGTAAAAGAATACCATGTGGAAAGAATGATGAGGGATGCAAAAATTACCCAGATATATGAAGGGACAAGCGAAGTGCAGAGGATTGTGATAAGCCGGAGTATTTTGAAGTAATCGCTAATGTGCAAATATGATAATGTGCCAATATGCAAATATGCAAATGTGCAAATGAGGCAAAATCATTTGCACTTTTTTATTTACTTACTTTGCCAGAATTTTTAAAGTTGATTAATATAGATTCATACAAGTTATTAATAAAGGAACTTACTGAAAAGAATGTGACACTCGTAGCTGTGTCCAAAACAAAATCTGTTGCAGATATTCTTGAACTTTATAATCTTGGTCACCGTGATTTTGGAGAAAACTATGTACAGGAATTAAAAGAGAAAGCTGAGCAATTGCCTGGAGATATCCGCTGGCATTTTATCGGTCATTTACAGAGTAATAAGGTAAAACAGATCGCTTCTTTCGTCCATTTGATTCATGGAGCCGATAGTTTAAGCCTGCTAAAAGAAATTAATAAGCAGGCAGCAAAGAACAACCGTGTAATTGACTGTTTGCTGCAGGTGCATATTGCGCAGGAAGAAACCAAATTTGGAATGGATGAAGATGAATTGACAAATGTGCTGATGTGCAAATTTACCAATGTGAAAATATGCGGCTTGATGGGGATGGCAAGTTTTACAAATGATATGGAAAAGGTGAGAAACGAATTTAAACAATTGAAAATTCTTTTTAAAAGACTCGTAACTCATAACTCACAACTCACAACTCTCTCCATAGGCATGAGCTCCGATTACAAAATTGCAATTGAAGAAGGAAGCAATATGGTGCGCATCGGCAGTTTGATTTTCGGGGAAAGAAGCTGAAGAAAATTAATCCGGATAACCAGGAATGTTTTTCCCGGGTAAATATTTCGTTTTGCAGCATGCTCTTGTTATAGCCAGTGCTTCTTTGTCTACCAATGTTTTTCTCTTTCTGTTTTTATTGTTCTCATTTTTTAGCAGGTAATTTAGCTTTCGATTTTCCAGCTTCTTCAACACTATTAAATAATAAATTGAAATTCTTGCCGGTTGGTATAAAGTCAACGAATTTATCAAATACCATACGGTTGTTATACACGATTATAGTTGTTTTGGTTTTTGGGTTTATTTTATTCAAATTCATTTCTGTTTTTTTGTCATTTATTGATGGCACATAGGTTATAGCCATGCTCTTAATTGACAGGCTTCGGGCAAATTTCTCTAATTTACTTTCTAAATCTTTGATGGGTAATTTAGCTGGATTTGTATAAATGAGGTAAGCCTTAAATTTTTGTGCCTTTCTTTTTATGCTTTCTTCTTCCAGTCTTTTACAAATTGCAATTACATTTTCCCAATCATTATCTGTATTCAGAAATACCAACACACCCGGATGGTAACCATATTTACACATTGGGCAGGCATGACTTCCTTTGTCAGGACCCGCTATATGTTGAGGAATAAAGGAAGGGCTTTCTGAACCAATAGAGTTACCCGATTGGATATTAGGTAAATCATATTCATCTAATAAAATTATATCTCTTTTACCTTCCCATAAATCAGCAGAAGTTTTATTCAGCGTTACACCGCCATAATCAGGATTATTATCAATTCCGACAGATGTCCGAAATTTTGAAACAGCTTTCCAGTAGTCAGGTGTCAATAGTTCATCATCTGTAAAAACAAAATCGGCAATGTAGTAACAACGTTTTTGTTTGGGAGATTTTACTATGCAATGGATATGTGCTGGCTCGGTACGGGCTGGGTAAGGGGTTGGTTTAATCGTATTAATTTCATATTCTCCTTTGTCGTTAGTCTTTAGAAATTCTCTTGTATAACCATGCCACCAGGCAAAACTTTTCCTGTCTTCATTACCGTGTTTTGAATAGCGTCCTGAATTATCTGTTTGATAAAAATACATTTGAACATTTGCTGCAGGTGTTTTACCATCCGACTGATAAACAATACCTCTGATAATTATTCTTTGACCTGTTGCCGTATCAGCCACAATTTTTATTTGATGTCCGGGGGTTTTATTTGCTTCATCAAATACACAACAGTCGCAAGTTGGTGGTTCGCTTGTTGCTGTTTGGTTGCCAATCTGTCCGCATGCTACAATACAATATGCTGAATAAAATAAAATTGGTAATATTTTCATGTCAAAGATATTTCATTTTTAGTCTGTCTGTTTTAGTTTTCCATGCCATGCACAAACCAAATACAGAAGCAATGGTTATAAAGCATAAGGTAAAGAGAATGGCTTCATCCCTTCCATAAAGACCATCAAACATTTGCCAGATGATAAAGTAAACCGGAAGATTGGCTAATAAAATAAGAGTACAAGGATAACAGACAAACAAGTTTCTCCCGTTTAACCATTTGCTTAAAACATTTAATACCAATTGATACAGGATGAGTACAATCAATAAGCTGATTGCAAAAGTCAAAACTGCGAAGCCGGTAATGTCAACAATGCTGAAGTGTTCATAAGGAATAAATGCAAACACAAGGATGACAAACATGCCACTGAGCCAGGATAGCAGGAAGGATAAGATAAAAATCATAATTTTCATGCCGGATCGTATTTAAGTTTAGTTCTCAAATTATGGAAAACACTTCTTAGAAGGAATATTAGAATTATAATAACTATTCCGGCAAGGATGGTTATAAAAAGATGGGTTCCACTTGTAAAATATTTTACCGTTTCACTGCTATTTGTTAATTCTTCTCTACTAATCTTTCTTGCTCTTACTTCATTAGTCATTGAATTTTCAAGCAACCACAGATTACCATCATTATCAAATATGCCGCTACAGGCTGTCCAGAGTGAGTTGGAACGGGATATAGTTTGCACTTTTCCATCTGCACTAATACGGTTCACTTTCTTTGCATCAATCATGGCTATATAGATATTATCAGACGCATCTGTCCATATACCATAACTGGAATAATTACGCCCCATCACTGTGAAATCTGTCGTTTTGCTTTCTAAGTTATCTGCTAATATGGTGAACTTACCATCAGGAGTTAACTTTTGTAATTTATCGCTTTCAGTAAAGTAGATTGTTCCGCCAGGCGTGGAATAAATCCAGCCAATAAATCCAAATTTTCCTTCTGCCATTTTTGTTATTTTCCCGTCTGGACTTTTTTTCATAAAACGGGTTAATGTGAATCGTTCTACCCAGTACATATTGCCTGAAGAATCTCTTACAAAACTGTAATTGCTCAGAAATCCTTCTGTAGATTCTATTTCATTCACAAGCTCACCCGTGTTTTTCAGGCACCATACATAATGCCCCCATGTATCCAGCCTTTCTCCATTGTACCATAAATGCTCTCCGTATAAATTATCCTGCGGATCCATATACAATTCATGAGTATGAACATTTCTAACCACAATTTCCTTTTTACCATCAGGTGATACTCTCCACACATATTTCAGATCGGTATAATAAATATTACCACTATTATCTTTTACAATGCCAATGCCCGGGTGAGCAAAAGTGAAATAAGAAATAAGGAATAAGAAATTAGAAATGAGAAACTGTTTCATTGCTATACTTTTATTGGTTTGGGTAATCTCTCACATTCAACCCCAGTATAATGTTTCGGGAAGCCCTGAGCATTCCATCTTTCATATAAGGCTTCAAGACTCCGCTTCCACCCACGGGCTTGCTTCTTGTTCTTTCTTCTTTAGGTAAAAGAGGATCATCTTCAAATACAAATTCATCAATCCAGTATTCATTATAGTCCGGCTCTTTTATTGTGGGATGTATATGTTTCGGATTATTGCTGTTGGGATAAGATGCTGGAACAAGTGTATAGAATCTATAGTAGCCATCCTTATCTGTTTTTACCCAACCGCGGATATAGCCATGACGTTTTGCCCAGCCGCTCTCATTTCCTCTTGTAGAATAAATCCCTTTCTGATCGGTATGATAGATATAAATAATAACACCCGGAGCCGGCGTCTTACCATCTCTTTTATACACTATCCCGCTGATTTCAATTTTTGGACCAGCATCATTGAAATCAGGCAGCGTATCCGTCTCGTTCAATTGTTCAAAAGAAACAGGGGTTTCAAAAATAGCTTCACAGCCTTCGCAATTTCCACCAACATGTATCCTGCTCTTTGATTGCTGATTCTTTGTGGCGTTATTCTGAGAACAGCCTGTCAGGGTAGTGATGGATGCAATGAAAAGGAAAAACAAAAATTTCATGTTTTTAGTTTATAAGCATAAATTTCAAACAATTTAAAGCCGGCAACAAATCATTTACACAACCGGAAACTGCTGCTTGATGAAGTGAAACTTTTCCTTTCGTCAGGCAAAGACTGTATTTGGCGTAAACTATTTTACCACCGGGAATTTGTAAATTTATTTTGTCTTATGCACAATGCTCAATTTTTTATAAAGTACAAACTGCACCATCTGATTTTCTGGATGCTGATTTTCGGTACCTGGTATTTATTAAGGTATGAAGGTTATCATAATGAGCGGCTGGCTTTCCAGGTTACATGTATCAAAGTGGCCGACCTTGCCCTGCTTGTTTATATCACCAATTATTTTCTTATTCCTTATTTCTTATACAGAAAAAAATACCTGTTGTTTGTTTTGATATTTATCGTGATGATAGTTTCAAGCAGCATTATTAAAATGAACCTGATTGGGCGATTAACCAATAATCCTTTCCTTCTCAATTTAAGCGGAAACCTGAAAGAAAGAATCTATGACAATGTGATTCCGCATTTTTTTCTGGTAATTGCAGGCGCTGCATTTAAACTGATGTTTGATCAAATAAGGCTTCAAAAGAAAATGACTGACCTGGCAAAAGAAAAAGCAGAATCTGAACTGGAATTTTTAAAATCTCAGATCAACCCGCATTTTCTTTTTAATTCACTCAACTCCGTTTATTTTTTAATTGATAAAAATAATCAGGAAGCAAGGCAGACTCTGCATAAATTTTCTGATATGCTGCGTTACCAGCTTTACGAAGCCAATGGCGATAAAATTCCTATTGAGAAAGAAATCAGTTACCTGAAAGACTTTGTGGATCTGCAAAAACTAAGAAAGGATGAAAATTATTCTGTAACGTTTACATGCCCGCCGGATGTAAAAGGATTTTCAATAGAACCATTGCTGCTGATTCCATTTGTGGAAAATGCGTTTAAACATATCTCACACAAAACAAGTAAGGAGAATTTTGTAAAAGTAGAAATGACAAAAAACAATGGGTACTTTCAGTTTATGGTGGAAAATTCTAAAGATAATAACAATATGACTACAGAAAAGCACGGCGGCATTGGCTTGCAAAATGTAAAAAGAAGGCTGGAATTGCTTTATCCCGGAAATCATGTGCTTGACATTCAAAACACACCTGATACTTTTAAAATTTATTTTAAACTAAAATTATAATTCTATGCTTACTGGTATATTGCTTCAAAGAAAAGGAAAAATTAAAACACTGAAGATTCTAATTATCATTTCAGCATTTTTATTTATTGGCGGTATATTATTATTACAATTCAAATGATTAATTGTATCATTATAGATGATGAGCCTTTAGCCCGCAAAGGATTGAAAGAATATATTGCCGATGTGGAATTTCTTAATCTTATTGGCGAATTTGACAATCCTGTAAAAGCAACAGAATTACTGAGCAGGGGAGAAGTGCAGTTAATTTTTCTTGACATACAAATGCCAAAAATTACCGGGCTTGATTTTTTAAAATCCCTCAGGCATGCGCCGCCGGTTATTTTTACCACGGCATTTCCACAACATGCGTTGGAAGGATTTGAGTTGAATGCCCTTGATTATTTAGTAAAACCAATTTCTTTTGATCGTTTCTTAAATGCGGCGCTTCGTGCCAAAGAATATTATGAAGTAAGATTGCAAAACAACCAGGAAGAATTGAAGCAGCCTTCCGGCAAAAAGCATTTTTTTATTAAAGCAGATCATAAACTTATAAAAATAGTATTTGACGAAATTCTCTTTGCTGAAGCTCTTCAGAATTATGTGGTCATTCACACGAAAGAAAAAAAATACATCTCTTACCTTACTTTTAAGTCAGTAGAGGAATATTTACCCGGCGACAGATTTATTAAAGTTCATAAGTCCTACATCGTAGCTGCAGAAAAAATTGACAGTATAGAAGGCAACGAAATACACATTGGCCAGCACCATATACCCATCAGCCGAAACCTGAAAGATGAAGTGATGGAGAGGTTGCTGAAAGGCAGGTTCCTGAAACGATAAAATAATATTTACCAACACTTCTTCCATAACCGGAAAAGATTGCATAACTTTTAGGTATTAAAACTAACTATTATGAAAAAGCACATCGTTTCTCATGTAGCTATTTACATGTTATCTGTAGTCATGATTATCTTTGGGGTAGTTCATTTCAGGTTTCCCAGAATTATACTGGAGTATGTTCCCGCTAATCTTCCTGGTGGAATTATTTGGGTAAAAGTTGTTGGAGCAGCTTTTATTCTTGCTGCCATATCTTTTATTTTTAATAAATATGCAAAGATTGCGGCTTATCTGCTTGCACTTCTCCTGATAATTTTTGTATTAGGTGTACACTTGCCAACTTATACGGGTGGGGGCAATGATGACACTATGAATGACGCTTTGATCAATATTTTAAAAGATACTGCATTGGCTGCATTCGCACTGCATATTGCCGGCAGCGCAGACAGCCAGGGTATAAAATTCTGAAATCATTTTTCTGTTGCTGCAAACTATTCCTGATTATTTAACATCATGAAATGGGCACTTGCCCGGTTTATATTTATTTTTATTCCCAATTATTATCATGCACAAAATATTTATTCCCATTTTACTTCTGCCTTTTTTTTCACTTGCACAGGATTGCATTTTGAAAAATGAAAAAGACAGACTGAACCAGGATGCAAGGCTTACTACAGGATTTAAATCGCTGGGGGCCGGCAGCAATAAATTTCTGCTTTCAATTTCTGCTGATAAAAAAGAGATTGATTATTTTTTTGCGCTGGATAAATCCACCACTTGCTTTAACGATCTTTCCCGTGCCATGATAACATTTGATAACAAACAACGGGGCACATACAGAAATGGAGGCACTACCAATTGTAAAGGATATTTTCATTTTATTTTTCCTAACCAGGAAAAACTAAATGCAAACCTGACCAATATGTCGGTTAAAAAAATAAAAACTATTCAGTTTACAGATGCGGCCAATAATAAAGAAATATTAACCCTGCGGCCGGAAGACCAGGAAGAAATAATAAAACAGACAACCTGTGTACTGGCAGAACTTGAAAAATTAAGAGTGGATACATGGAAGCCCAAACAATAAGTTGTTGCCGTTAATCTTTAGCTACCTCTTTGCGAGCCGGTATTTTGCTGCTTACTTACAAATCCTGATTTGGGTTTTTGTATAAACTTAGAACCCGGGCCGCCGGCAGCAGCATTTTTCTTATTGTCTTTCTTTTTGTTCTTATTGTTTTGCTGATTGAGTAAGGACATGTTTTTATTTTTTACAAATATAAGTTTTAGTTTATAACTGATACTGTTTTGCCAACTGATGTAGTGCAGAGGGTATATTATTCTTTTGTCAGTTGTTCAATGTCATCGAGGTCACGAAAACGGCCGGATGCTTTTTTTGATTGGATAAGGTGACTGATATGTACTAAACGAATTTCCAAATCATCTTCTTTATAAATCTGTGACACATTAAAAGTTTCTTCAAAATTTAACCCCTTCACTGCAGTCATTATTTCAATTCTAACTGGCTGAACGCCGATTCCATAAACATCAAATTCATCACTAAGAAAAGATTTTTCAGTCATATCAAATACAGGCATTCCAAATTGTGCAAATGCTTTTACCAGCTTCTTATAATTTTCTTTTGTTTTATTTACCCATATATCCATATCGCCGGTTCCCCGTACATATCCATGTAGAATTACAGCCATGCCACCAACGAGTACATAATCCACTTTTTTGTCATTAAGGGCTTGTATAAAATCCCGGAAATGCTCATTAAATATATTAGCCATGTTTATGCTTCCGTTTTGTAAAAATAGTTTTGTCAATTGGTGTTTGTGGCGTGGTACCGTAAAATTGATTTATTAGAAAGCAGGCAGCTTCGAGGCGTTCTCTTTGTGATTTATTTTTCCAGTTTCCATAATGATTATCTGCTTCTTCAAAAGTCATCCCCTGAAAAGCAGTTTTATCGAGCCGGAATTTTTTTGGTTCATTGCTCATGCTATAAAATTAATCAAAAGAAATAAACAATTGCAGGAATGCAGTTCGCATTATGCCATTTCACCCACCAGCTGATCGATAGCAATATTGAGAAAGTTTGGAAGTATATGTGAGTATGTCCACATTATTTTATCAGGGTCATTGAGATGCTCCAGCATGCTGGTCCATTTTTCTTTGCCATGTTCTGCTATCACTGCAGTTTTCTTTTCATCTGTTTGCAGGTACATGCTCATACCCACGGCATCTGCTTCCGGGTGAAACTGTGTGCCGATCATAAAATCATTAAACCGGATACCCATAATAGCTCTTTCATACGGAACATGCGGCCGGTTTTTTTCTATGCAAAGAATATTTGCACCCATTTCATTTAAAACTTTATGATTGGGTTGTATTACCTGGTAATCCCTGCTTTCAACACAATAAAAAGGATCCTTCAATCCTGCAAACACAGTTTCTTCCATGCCTGCTTCAAGCATGTGTACTGGAAAAACTCCGAATGCGGTGGATTTGCGTTTGCATACCAACCCAACATTATAATGCCGGCATGCCAGTTGAAATGAATGGCAAATAAATAAAACGTATTTTTTTTGTTCCCTGTCAGGATTATTATTCCATCGCTCCACTTCATCAAGCCATTTAAAATATTTTTCATCCCACTCTGAATACCTGCTTTCCAGCGGGCTGCCCGGGCCACCACTGGAAATAAAAATATCATAACTCATATCAGGCAGTTCATTTTTCAGCCGCACATTAAATTCATCCCAACTAATTTCTATGCTGTTTACTTCGCTGTATGTATTGAGTATTTCACGGATACAACGCATACCCTGGTTTGGCACGCCTTCATAGAGGTCCAGGATAGCTACTTTAATTTTTTTAGTATCAGACAACATTGTGGCAAACTTAATAATTTATTAACGAATAGATGTGTCGGTTTAGTGACTTACTTACCAACAATTGTGGAATTATTTTTAATAATATATGAAAATTACTAAGTAATAAAGGGAAAAATACCATTAGATATTTATATGCCATGAGTTACGGTCAACTTAGTCTTTAAATTTCTCAGGATGCTTTTTATTATGATCTGTTTTATCCTGGAAAGCTTTTGCTACAGCTATTAATGTTTCTTCATCATATAATTTACTTATAAGAGTTATACTTTGAGGTGATCCTGCATGGTTAAAACCAATTGGCATGCAAACAACAGGGTGACCCGTAAGATTAGTAATTGCTAATTGTCTTCCCGCAAAAGTTGGTACTATGACAACATCATAGTTATTCATAAACTCATTCATCTCTTTGCATAAATTATAGCGTAAGCGGTTGGCATTAATATACTCCACAGCGGGAATCATTCTTGCAGATCGAAAACTGTTTGGCCAGAATCCTTTGTCTTGCCTTTCGATTAAATCATCACGGTTGGATCTTGTCAGTTCATCAAATGCAGCTGCACTTTCAGCATTTAAAATAATGCTTATGAAATTATTTGGGTACATAGCTGAATCAGGAAAGTTTACAGCTCTTGGATCAGCGCCAAGTGAACGGTAAACTTCCAGCACTTTCCATTCTGGGGCATCGGGTTGCAGGCGTTTAAAATAATTTTCAGCATAAGCAATACGCAGTGTAGTAAAATCTGTCTTGCCTTTATAGTTGAAATAAGTATAAATAGCGCTTGCATCATTGCCATCAGTTCCCCTTATATAATTAAATACAATGGCTGTTTCTTCAGCGCTTCTGCAAATCGGGCCAATCTTATCAAGACTCCAGCTAAGCACCATGGCTCCATAACGGCTTATAGATCCAAAAGTGGGGCGCAGGCCGGTAGCCCCGCAACGACTGGATGGAGATACAATAGAACCCAATGTTTCTGTTCCAATAGCAAAGGGTAATAAGCCTGCAGCTACTGCTGCGGCAGAACCAGCAGATGAACCGCTGGATCCCTGCTGCAGGTTCCAGGGATTTTTTGTTTCACCGCCAAACCATTTATTATTGTTTGCAAGTGCACCCATAGAAAGTTTGGCGCATAATACAGCGCCACCATCTCTTAATTTTTTATAAACATAAGCGTCATCTTCTATTACCTGGTCTTTATAGGGAGTGCTTCCCCAGGTTGTTTTATATCCTTTCACTGCAAACAAATCTTTTAATCCGTAAGGAATGCCATGCAACAACCCGCGGTATTTACCATTTTTTAATTCTTCATCGGCACGCATTGCCTGGGCCATAGCGGTATCTTCAGTAAGGGTGATCACACATTGCAAAGTATCGCCCCATTTTTTCAGCCGGTCAATAAAAAACTTAGTCAGTTCAACAGATGTAATTTTTCTTGATCTGATCAGGCCTGCTAATTCGGGTATGGAAAAAAATGCCAGGTTATTTTTATTTGCCGGCAATTGCATATCTGACCTTACAGGCAGTGATGTGGATAGCATGGGCTTGTTAAAATTCATGCCATTCGGTACCGGGTTAAATGCGAAGGGAAAAGGAATATTATTAGCAGGCGTCGTTTTATGCATGCCTTTATATAATTGCATATTGGAATAAAGATTGCCCAGCAAAGAATCAGCTTCTGCATCTGTAAATTCAAGATCATACAGCCTCGCTGTTTTTTGAACTAACTGGATCGTATCTGCTTTCTTTTGTGCATTACCAGCTGCAAAAAAAAGCAGGAATGTAAAAATGAAAAATGATCTCATTGCCGGTTTATTTTGGTTCAGTAAATTACTGAATAATTTCATTACCTTTTCATAACTAAAATGAAACTCATGAGAAAGTTTATTTTGCCTGCAGTTATTACTGCATTATTTTTTTCCTGTACTGATAACAAAACCGGTCAATCAGGCGGCAATATGCCGGTAGCCCAATATTTTAACTATGGTGACAGCGGGGTACAGTCTGCAGGTATAAAAATGATTCCCATTAAAACACCGGTTGGCGATTTTAAAGTCTGGACAAAAAGATTTGGAAACAATCCGCGGATAAAAATTTTATTGCTGCACGGTGGCCCGGCTATGACGCATGAATACATGGAGTGCTTTGAAAGCTTTTTTCCAAAAGAAGGATTTGAGTTTTATGAATACGATCAGTTGGGTTCTTATTACAGTGATCAACCAAAGGATAGCAGCCTGTGGACTATTGAAAGGTTTGTAGAAGAAGTGGAGCAGGTGCGGCAGGCAATAGGAGCAGACAGTACAAACTTTTATGTACTTGGTAATTCATGGGGCGGTATATTGGGAATGGAGTATGCCTTGAAGTATCAAAAAAATATGAAAGCATTACTGGTAGCCAATATGGTGGCCAGTGCGCCTGAGTATGGTAAGTATGCCGATGAAGTACTGGCAAAACAAATGGATCCCCAGGTGCTTGCTGAAATAAGGGCTATCGAAGCAAAAGGCGATTTTGCAAATCCCCGATACATGGAATTATTAATCCCGAATTTTTATCATGAACATTTATGCAGACTGAATGAATGGCCAGATGGATTTAACCGGGCAATGAAACATGCAAACGGTGAAATATATACAATGATGCAGGGTCCATCTGAATTTGGCATATCCGGCAGATTGGCAACATGGGATATAAAAAACAGGCTGAAAGAAATAAAAATACCAACACTGATGATTGGTGCGAAGCATGACACAATGGATCCTGCCGCCATGGAAGAACAAAGTAAACTTGTACAAAAGGGCCGTTACTTATTTTGCCCCAATGGAAGTCATCTTGCGATGTGGGATGATCAGGAAGTTTTTATGAATGGGGTTATAAAATTTATAAAAGATGTGGATGAGGGAAAATTTTAGACTTGTCCACCGAAGCCTCCAACTACACTAAAGTTTCGTTGGATAAATCAGCGAAGGTGGGTGATGGTGAATAGTGAATACCTGCCCGACTGATTCATTCAGACGGAGTCGCAGGCCACAAAATGTGGGAGGGAGAACAAAAATAAAAAGCCGAATGCAGTTTATTCATCCGGGGTTTATAAATTCAGAAGAAAGTTACCAAAATAATTTTATTGATGCTGATGAAGTGAAGGAGTTGAGAGATGCGATGAGATAAAAAAAATTGATTTTTTTATCAGCATTAAGTTTTTCAAACTTTAGTGTTATTTTTTTTATTTTGCTTTCTTTATGTTTAATAAGTGAAGCCTTACCCCTATTCAGCTTCAATTAACACCTTGACTTTTCTATTTTTTTGTATGGGTAATCAAATTTAGCGGAGTTTATTTTGTGAAATGAGGATTGATGAGTGTCATGTTTACTGTAAAGTATGATTTGAATTTAGAGTTTCCAACTCTTATAAACGAAACGAGCACCGACCTCAGGAGGGGTCGTAGGCCACAAAATGTGGGATGGTACGATGGTTGTAGTTAAAAGTTTTTGGAAACGAACAGGGCTTTGTGCAGGTTGGGAAATAGAATTCCGTCTGCCTGGAACCGCTGCTGATTGAAAATATAAAGTTGAAGTTAAGTACAAAAGTTCAGCGATGTTTGTCAAGCCCGAACAAAAGCTGAATAGAATTACAAATGCTCATCGTTATTCCGTCTGCCCAATTGCACAAAACCCAATGTTGCGATAGCCTTGTAGCTTGTGACGAAAACTTGTAACTCTTGCGGAAAACAATTTGAATAGTAAAAGGTAACCAAAC
>JANOJO010000228.1:0-3652 GCA_031418795.1 Bacteroidota bacterium
ATTTACCGGAAATTCGGCAAGTATATGTCCTGCATGAGTACCTCTTGATAGCCGGTCTATTAGGTAAAGCGAAGTTTTGAGTATTGTTTTTAAAAGTGGATTACTTTTTAATACATCTTTATATTTTTTGAGGTCAAATAATTCGTCAAGATTTTTGTAAAGGTTGGAAAGATCTTTGATGAAAGCTTCCCGTAAAGTAATTATGTAAACATTGTACCGGTAAATTTCCGTACCAATTGCCATTAATAATTTGTGAGTTTCGGGAAAAAGAACCTTCAATTCTTCGAACTCATTTATCTCATCCCTGAATTTCTGAAAAAAGGCCAGATTTAGTTCTTCTTTAAAACGTTTCACCATAAACTTGGCAAGTCCGTCGGCAAAATTGGTGACATTGAGGCCACCTACAGAAGAAGTAACTTGGGAAATGAGACGGGAGAAAAAAGGTTCAGCCCCTCCAATTAATCTTGCCACCTCCGTGCCAAAAAAAGGATTACGAGAATACAAACCAAATATTTGATCACTTGTTAGATTATTATTTCTTAAACTATCGGGTAAATGAATTTTAAGATATTCACTTATTTTTCTAACAGAGTTCGCATCAGCCTTAAAACTGAATGAACTTCCATTGACATTGACATAATTATCCCGGATTTCTGTTGCAGAATAATAAGCAACTTGGGAATGAACTACCTGTTTCACTAATAAACAAATAATTAATAAGCAATGCCATTTTTTCATATTATATTTTTTTAATTTTCGATATTGCATTACGAAGATTCATAAGTCCGTTACCACTTCGTTGATCAAAGCCAACTGTTGGTCCCATATCATCACAGGTAGTTAATATTGCTTTGACACAGTCTTTAATTTTTTCCGGATTATTAGTCTTCGAATAAGATACCATTAATGCCAGACAACCCGCAATAAAAGCTGTGGCTATGCTGGTACCTGCCCCATTTACTGAAACATTACCAATACCAGTTGTCAGGACAGATAAATCACCGGGTGCCAAACAACTTAAATGACTATTCCAATTTGAAAAACTGCAAAGCTGTCCGTTGCTGTCAAAGGCACCAATTGCCATTACGCCTGTATTACTTGGAAAACCGTTGTTATAGCATGCAGGGAATCTATCATCATCACCTGACTCAGATATGTGTCCATTACCTATAGAGGCAATTACGACTTTTTTTGCGTTCAGACAGTTTTGAATTGCCTGCCTTAAATCCGGATTATTTTCGGAAAAAGAATAACTTATTGAAACGATATCAACTTCCGGAATTGATGCGGCAAAATTTATGGCATCGGCAAATATTTTTAAATCAACTCCGGCTACTTGTGGTGTGGCTTTTACTATTAATAATTTGGATTCTGGTGCTACTCCAAATACTTTGCTGCTTCCTGAAGCGCTGATAATGCCCGCCATATTTGTACCATGCCCATCTGTATCGGTGATAGAATTTGTATTTTCAATAAAGCTTTTGGAAAGTGGATGAATATTGGAAATCAAGTCAGCGTGGTTTTCATCAATCCCCGTATCAATGACGGCAACAGTTACTTCTTTACCCTTTGTGCCCAAATCATTCCATATAAAAGGAATATCATAAAACTTATGACCCCAACTCATTTTTGAAGAATCGAAAAGTAATCGGGCGGGTGTTAATATATCAGGAATTAGCAAGCCTGTACGCAAAACCTCTGAAATCCCACCTCCCCAATAAAAATGCCCATCCCTATCCTTATACCATTTGCCTAATTCAGGATTTGGCACTATAGCTACTTCTTCACCTTCAAAGGGGAACCCCTCTTTTACTTCACCAATTATATTATCACGGTCAGGAAAGATCGCTGGCACAATCCTGCGTTTATTAAGTCTTTTTGCTGTAACTATTAACTGCATACTTTATTCATTCAATAAGTTAATTGATAATAACACCATGTGCATTTATTGTTTGTGATAAATCCCAGTTGTTATGCAGAAGCTGTTCTTTAAAGCATTCAGTTCTATATACCGTTTTTTTAAGGAGTCTGTCGCTATGGTTTGCCAGCCAATTATGCCTGGCATTTACATAGTTGGTAATCCATTCCTTTTCTTCGCCCCCGCTGACTGGAACAACCGTTGAAAATTTTTTTCTCAAAAAAGAAAGTATAGAACCCGAATGTATATAACTGTCATAGATAACAAGAAGACTTAATGGAAGCGAAAAACCGTTTACAGAAAACCAACTGTGTGCCGGTTGGTAATATTTAGAATCAAACAAACGATCCTGGCAGTCTTTCATCACAGGATCATTTTTTCCTGCATTTTTAAGTGCATTACAAAAATTATCATTTGTTGCAAGGCTTGGTTTTTTGCCAATACTGTTTAGAAATGGTTTTAATTCATTTGCATTTATACCATTGCTGTCAATATAATCCTGTACCAGCGTCTTCAAATGTCCAAACTCTGTAGTTTGTGATCGTCCGAAAGTAACCTGCACGATCCGGGTTTTTGTTTGAGGATCATTATAGTCTTTAAGTTTTACCAGGGTGGCATAATTACCCTCTGCAGATCCTGTTTCAAACGCATTGATGACTTTCTCAATCTTTTTTTTAATAAGGGGTGTGATAGCAATAACTTCCATCACCGCATTATCGGGTGCAGCCAGTTCCGGCGCCTGCTCATCCACTGCTGCTTCCAGAATATTTAAACCACCTCCCCAGTAAAAATTATCATCACGGTCTTTGTACCATTTTCCCAGATCGGGGTTAGGCACTATTGTCACTTCTTCTCCTTCAAAAATGAAATTCTCTTTTACAAAACCTGTAATGCCATTAGTGTCTGGTAAAAAAGATGGCACCCTTTTTCTTTTATTCAGCTTTTTAGCTTTTACAATCAGTTGCGTCATTTTTAACCTACGGCCTCCTCACCTGAATTTGTATTTACATTAATTGTTTGTGCTGCAGGTGGTTGAGCAGAAGTGGCAACCGTGGTTTCTGAAGAATCCTTTCTTAAACCACCAGAGCCTCTTATCTTAACCAATTTGCTTAACAGGTCAAACCAAAAAGGGGCGCCCAAAGAAATAGCCAATGCTGTAATGAGCCATCCCAAAAATGTTTCCCATCCGCCCTCCTGGTTGGGACTGTATTTAAACCATATGCCTTCCCTTGCATTTTCGATATAGGCACACCGGGCCTGAAAGTTGATCAATCTTTGCAGTTCAGGTAATCTCTTGTTATCGTCCTCAATCAATGAATTCCGGATCAATATTAATTCTAATAAAGAATCTCTTTTCTTTAATAATAATAAAGAATCATTAACGGTGATCTTAGACTTGAAAAAAGTTTCTACTTTTTTTATTGAGTCATTTAAACGCAGTAATTCTTTTTTATGAGTATCAAAACCAACCATTGATTTTTCGGCGTCATAAACATTACGAATAAAATCTTTATTTTCCAGGCTGTCTTCACACATCTCGCAGCTATCCTTCCAGGGTCTGCCCAGCCCCAGTACCTTGGAAGATTTATTGGCATCATCCATTATTAACTGATAGGTATTGTTTAAGAGAGTATCATTCTCATCAGTCATTGTATCTTGTGTACCGGGCATATTACCAGATCTATACCGATCAACAGTTGATTTATATTTTTCATTGCCTTCTATGGCCATTTG
>JANOJO010000229.1:0-1972 GCA_031418795.1 Bacteroidota bacterium
TGACGGTGCACAATGGCTTATCAGTAAAATCTCCATTTGGTTTATCTGCATACGGGTTTATATTAAGTGTTTTTCTTAAAGAAAGGGAAAAAGGAATACGGTTTGGAGAAATTGCACTGCACCTCGCAAAAAAAATTCATGCAGAAGAATTAATCGGTTCCATACTTTCTACCAACAATCTTTTTCTTACACACTGGAAAAAAACTAATGATGAATTAAAATCCGATCTGGAAAAAGCATTTAAAAGTTCACTGGAGGCAGGCGATAATGAATGGGCATCTTATGCGGCACACAATTTCATTTACCAGTTATTAATTACGGGAGCAGAATTGCATGGTATTTCAAAAAAAGCAGAGTCGCTGGATCAGCAAATTGAAAAGTTTAAACAGGATCTTACGCTGAAAAGGTTGCGGATTTTCCGCCAGTCAATAGCCAATCTTATAACAGAAAATGTAAATCCGGATCTGTTGCGGGGCGAAATTTTTGATGAAACGGAAATGGATCTGGCCGATGTAACCAAAAGCAATGAAGTTTATTTTCAGAATCTGTACATTCAGAAATTATGGCTGGCTCTTATTTTTAATAAAAATGATCAGGCCAAAAAATATATTGAATATGCAGAACGGTTTCAGGATAGTCAAAAAGGCACTTCTCTTTTTACACAGTTTTATTTTTTCCGGCCTATTGCCATAGCGGATGCTGCTCTTAATTCACCCGAAAAGAAATCTGTTTTAAAACAAATAAAAAAAGACCTGCGGGTTTTAAAAGAGTATGAAAAAATTGCACCGCAGTTCAATACACATAAAACTTTATTGGTTCAGGCAGAGTATTATTATCTGAAAGGTGAAATTGAAACTGCAAAAATATTTTATGATAAAGCATTGAAGTCGGCTACAGAAAATAATATGCTTAATGATCTGGCATTTTGCTGGGAACGTGCCGGGCAGTTTTTTGTAAACACAAAACAGGATATGCTTGCAGGCTTTTATCTGCACAACGCTTACCGTACCTATAAGAAATGGGGAGCTGATGCAAAGCTGAAACAAATGGAAATCCGCTATCCGCAATTAAAAGGAAGAACCGGATTAGCTGAGTGGAACCAGGAAATAAAACCAGCATCGGGCAAAGAGAAAGCAGTGGATATTGACATGGAAACAATTTTAAAAGCTTCCGCCACTATCTCCGGAGAAATTGTGTTGCCCCGCCTGCTAAAAAAAATGATGCAGATAATACTGGAAAATGCAGGCGCTGAAAAAGGATTTCTTATTATGGAAAAAAACGGGGAACGGTTTATTGAAGCAGAAATAACAGCAGGCAGTAATGAATTAAAAGTATTGCAATCAATACAGGTAAAACAATGCGGTTTGCTGGCAGAGTCAGTGGTGAATTATGTAAGCCTTACCCAGGAATCTGTGATTTTGGATGATGCCCGCAAAAATCAGTTGTTTGCCAACGATCCATTTATTGAAAAACACAATTCAAAATCGGTGCTTTGCATTCCATTAATTAATATGGGAAAATTGCAGGCCATCATTTACCTGTCCAATGATTTGACTTATGGCGTGTTTACAGAAAAAAGATCCTCTTTATTAAAATTACTTGCCGGGCAGATGGCGGTATCTATTGAAAATGCATTATTCTATAATGAACTTGAAAATAAAGTGGAGGAACGCACCAACGAACTTTATTTAGAAAAGAAAAAGTCTGATGATTTACTTTTAAATATTTTACCGGAAGAAGTAGCTGCGGAGTTGAAACTAACCGGCCGCACCACACCACGCAGTTACGAAGTGGCAACAGTCATGTTCACCGATTTTGAAAATTTTACACTCAAAAGCGAAAAACTATCCCCTGAAAAACTTGTATCCATCATTGATACCTGTTTCAGAAAATTTGATGAAATAGTTTCAAGGCACCAGATAGAAAAAATAAAAACTATCGGCGATGCCTATTTATGTGTAAGCGGTTTGCC
>JANOJO010000230.1:0-2036 GCA_031418795.1 Bacteroidota bacterium
CCAGCAACCCCGAAGATGGAGAAAAAACTGACGGAGAATTAAACCAGGGTTTCGATGCCAAGATTGCTCTTTCATCAAATCTGAATCTTGACCTTACGGTTAATCCTGATTTTTCGCAGGTGGAAGTTGATAAGCAGGTAACCAATCTTACCCGCTTTAATATTTTCTTTCCTGAACGAAGAACTTTTTTTATTGAGAATGCGGATTTGTTTACCACATACGGTTTCCCCGGAAGCAATCCTTTTTATTCCAGAACAATCGGGCTCGATAAAGAAGGTAACCGTATTCCTATTTATGTCGGGCTGAGATTAACAGGTAACCTGGATAAAAAAACAAGAATTGGAATCATGAGTATGCAAACAGGCAGGAAAGGAGAATTTGATGCACAGAATTACAGTGCAGTTTCAGTAAGTCGCCGGGTATTGAAACGATCTATCATTAAAGCCTATTACTTCGGCCGCGAAGCTTTTATGAGTGAACAAAAGAAAAAAGACAACCCACTTGACCGCTATGGAAGAAATGCAGGATTTGAATTAGGATACACAAGTAACAAGGGAGATATACAATCATGGTATGGATTTCACAAAAGCTGGAAGCATGGAATAAATAAGGATGATCATTTTATTTATGCAGGTACCGGTTATTTTGGAAGAAAATTTTCTGGTTTTATAAATGCGGGGCAAACGGGAACAAATTTTTATGCTGATATGGGATTTATTCAACGCACAGAAAATTATGATGCTGCCCTGGATACAACCATCCGGTTGGGTTATAAAGATTTATTTACTACGCTGAGTTATACTATGTTTCCCAAAAAAGGAAGATTTAATTCTCACAATATTAATTTTAATAACAATGTAGTATGGAACCCTGATGGCACATTCAATGAAAGAATTACTGAGATCGTATATGTTTTTAATTTTAAAAATACCGGTGAGTTACGCATCGGTGGTAATAACCAGGATGTTCATCTTTTGTATCCCACTTCATTTACCGATTACGATCCCCTGCCAAAAGGAAACTACAGTTTTGAAAATTTCAGCGTGAAATACCAGTCGGATAAAAGAACCAGGTTTAATTTCAGCGCAGGCATACGGGAAGGTGGTTTTTATAACGGAACCATACAACAATACATACTTGAGCTTAACTACCGCACACAGCCATGGGGAAATTTCGGTGTGGCATTTGAATATGATGATTTAGATTTTCCCGATCCTTTTGGCAAAGCTGCATTGTTTCTTGTAGCGCCGAGGATTGAAATCAATTTCAGCAACAATTTATTCTGGACAACTTTTATACAATACAATACGCAGGAAAATAATTTCAATATCAACAGTCGTTTTCAGTGGCGGTACAAACCTATGAGTGATATCTTTCTTGTTTACACTGATAATTATTTCAGCGATCCATTTATGAAAAACCGGAACCGGGCAATTGTTTTTAAAATGAATTACTGGTTGAATCTGTAAAATCATTATGCATAAAGAAAAAGGCCACTGTAAAATGGCCTTTCTTTTTTGATAATGGTGGTTGACTACTTGATTACAAATGTTTTTAAAATTTATTTAGCAGTAAAAGTGAAAGAAAATGGCATATTGTAATCTCCGTTCCAAACAGTACTGATACGCAATGCACCAACATTAGAGATATTAGAGCATCCATTAAAAGATGGCGGTGGTGCTGGTGCCATTAACCATTGGGCTTTACCCTCAAGAGTCGGGCTTAATCTTGTAACATAAACATAAGAAGTATTAGTAGTATTTGGAAAATCCTCATTTCGATTATGAAAATTTAATACTCCGCCCGAAATGGTCATCAAACCTACCGCAAGTGTGATACATTTTGTTTGCCCGACTGCAAGATTCTGAATCGCAGTTGGATTCGGGCCTGAACCAGTTAGGCTTGACATAAAACCACTTTTTTCAATTTCTCTTATAGAGCCAGTAATAGGACTTCCGAAATTTGCATTCAACCACCTTGTAGTAGGCGTATTAGGATTATTAGACGCGGAAGTGCTGAATTGCAAATTGCCTGCG
>JANOJO010000231.1:0-9221 GCA_031418795.1 Bacteroidota bacterium
AGGTTTTAGGTTTAAATCCTAACGTAAATTGAAATAAATAATGGCTGCGTAGCTCAACTGAATAGAGCATCTGACTACGGATCAGAAGGTTTTAGGTTTGAATCCTAACGCGGTCACCACACATATCTCAATTGATTTTGAAACCCCTGTAAACGTTGAAGTTACAGGGGAAGTGAAATCATGTGAAACATGTCTGGTGACCGCGTTAGGATTCAAACCTAAAACCTTCTGATCCGTAGTCAGATGCTCTATTCAATTGAGCTACGCAGCCATTCAATCAAAGATTGGGCAGCAAAAATAAGGCAAAAGGAATTGTTGCCCAAACGATAGCCAATCATTGGTGTTTCAAAACTCCCCTACCCCCGGCTGTCTCAACTTCCAACCGGTCTTCGCTTTCTCTTCATCCACCATCTTTTTTACATCAGCCAGTAATTTTTTTGCATCATAAACCACACCGTCTTTGATTGTGTATTTCACCCCACCTACTCTCACTGGTTTATTTTGTTCATTTACTTTTATAGCGCCTGTTCCATACAATACTTGCAAATTTTCTAAAGGATTTACATCTACAACTATCATGTCTGCTAACTTACCTACTTCTACGGAACCTAAATCTTTTTCTACACCCAGTGCCTGTGCTGCAAAAAGTGTAGCAGACCGAATTACTTCCAGTGGATGAAATCCTGCTTCACGCAAAAGTTCCAGTTCTCTTATATAACCAAAACCATAAGTCTGGTAAATATATCCGTTATCACTTCCGGCAGTTACTCTGCCGCCACGGTTCTTGTATTCATTTATAAATGTCATCCAAAGCCTGTAGTTTTCTTTCCATTCTACTTCCTGCTCCGTACCCCAGTTGAACCAATAAGAACCATGCGACTGGCGGCTGGGTTCATAAAATTTCCAGAGCGAAGGCAATGTATAATCCTCATGCCATTCCAATCTTCTTGTTCTATGCAGGTCGCGGCTTGCTTCATAAATATTAAAAGTAGGATCAAGTGTGAAATCAAGTTTCAATAATTCATTCATGGTAGCGTTCCATTTTTCACTGTATGGTGCTGCTGCCTGCTTCCATAATTTTCCTGCTTCTTCAAACCGGTGCTGCTCATCACTGTAATTATAATTCAATGGATAGTTTTGTATGGTTTGTTTTTCAAACAGGGCTTCCGGTAATCCATACCAATGCTCCATCGAAGTCATGCCTGCTCTTGCAGAATTTAATACATTCCACCTTGCCACACTCATCTGCGCATGATGACTTGTAGATCTTAAACCGAGTTTTTTATTTTCTTTTATAGCTGCATCCATTATTTGCGGAGCAGCGCCAAAAAATTTTATTCCATCGGCTCCTTTCTTTGCATTTTCCCTTACCCAATCTATTGCCTGTTCCGGAGTACTGATAGTTTGTTTGGCTCCCTGTCCAAAACTTGTATAGGCATAAATTCTTGGAGCGGTAATTTTATTTTCCAAACTTTTTTGTTTTTGATCCAGTACCCAATCCAATCCATTGCCGCAACTGGGATCACGAATGGTGGTAATGCCATGTGCCATCCAGAGTTTAAAAACATACTCTGCCGGTGTACCTTGCTCTGTGCCTCCAATATGGCCGTGCATATCAATAAAGCCTGGAAGCAAGAACATGCCTTCGCAATTAATTTCTTTTCCACCTTCTTTTAATTTTGGCCTTCTGTCATTATTTACCGGCATACCAGGATTACCAACATTGGCAATTTGAACAATCCTGTTTTTTTCTACAACAATATCAACCGGGCCGGTGGGCGGTGCGCCGTTACCATTTATAAGAGTAACTCCACGAATGATCAATTGCGGCCAGGGGCCATCACCATCTTTTACTTCAGGTGCTTTTTTTATTTGGCTAAAACTTTTTGTGACAATTAAAATACTTACAAGAATGAAATATATTTTTCTCATAGCAATAATTTGAAAGAGGAAATTACATTAAAGGAGTACTGTGAGCAAATTAAAGTGCGGGTAACAATTTTACTATACAACTTCGATAATAGTGGATTAATATTTGGGGCTAAAGCCCAGATTCCCTTTCTTCAATAACCCCATGCTTAAGCATGGAGTTAACAAATACAAAACAGCCCGGGCTTTAGCCCTCAAAACTATTTTCCGAAGAAGTTTGCTGAATAAAATTTTTAAACGAAAAACTATTGATCATCTTCCGGTTTATATTTTTTGGGGAAATGTTTTTTCATCAGCGCTTTATAAGCCGGGTATTTGCGCAGTGAATCAAAATCTGAATCTCCAATAATGTATTCATAATTATTATAGCCCAGCTCCAGCGCCTGCCGCAGGTAAAGAAGTGCATCCTGATCGTTTTTATTACGGGCACAACTGGCAGCAAGATAAAAATAGGCAAGGTTTATTTTCGGGTTAAGCACAATGGCTTTTTTGAAATGTATAATGGCAGAATCCAACCGGTTCAAATTATCATAAGCTATACCCAAATTCAATTGTGCATTAAAATATTTTGGCTCCACTTCCAATGCTTTTTTATAAAAAACAATAGCGGAATCATACTGCTGCAAGCTCATATACACGACGCCCATATTATAGTAGCCAACAGCATTGCCGGGATCGTACTCAATAGCCCTGCTGTACCAGCGGGCAGCCGAATCAAACTTTTCTGATTCAAAATACAAGCGGCCCATATTATTAAAAATTAAAATCCCTTTATATCCCATATCGAATGTCCGCTGATAATAATAAATTGCAGAGTCAGCCTGATCTATTTGTCTTAAAATTATTTCTAAGTTAGCCAGAGCACGGGCATCTTCAGGATGCAAATCAACCACGGTTCTGAAATAAGATTTGGCGGCTTCATAATTTTTCTTCTCTTTCATTACCAGGCCCATATTATTCAAGGCTGATGAAAGATCAGGTTTCAACGATAAGGCTTTTGTTAAATAAATGGTGGCAGAGTCAAGTTTCTTCAATTCCAGAAACACAAGCCCCATATTATTTAATGCATAATAATTTCCCGGACTTAGTTCTAATACTTTTTTAAAATACATGGCTGCTGAGTCCAACTGGTTGAAATCTTTATAACTCAATCCTATATTATTTAAAACAATGGTATTATCAGGATTCAAGGCAAGCCCTTTGCGGTAATAAAAAAATGCTGAATCAAAATTTTTCATTTCTTTAAACATCATGCCGATCTGGTTGTAACCGCTGTAATTTTTCCCGTTCAACCCGATGGCTTTATTAAAATAAAACCTGGCAGAATCATACTGCTTTGCTTTTGCATACAATTTCCCCAAGTTGATGTAGGAAGCATCATAATAAGGATCATGAACTGCGGCCTGTATAAAATAATTTCTGGCAGAATCCACCTGATCTATATCCTGGTAAAACTGACCGAGATAAATATTAGTAATTAATTTATCAGGATAAGCGTCGTTTGCTTTCTGATAATAAGTACGGGCAGAGTCAAACATTTTTAAATCAGTAAACACACGGCTTATTCCATTGTAGGCATTAAAAAACTGCGGATCGTATTGCAGGCTTTTTCTAAAAAAGCCAAGTGCCTGATCAAACTCTCTCGTTTCCCTCATCAACCAGCCCATATTATTATTTGCAGGTACATTTTGCGGATCAATTATTAATGCTTTTTTATAGTACGCACCAGCAGAATCTAATTTGCGCAACTGGAAATAAAAGTATCCAATATCAACATAAGCATCAGCCCTGTTTTCATCTACTCTCAATGCTTTTTTAAAATATACTAATGCCGAGTCGGTATTATTTTTCCGGGTAAATGCATTGGCAATATTTACATACGGATAACGCCAGAGCGGAGCTAATACAATTGCTTTTCTTGCATAGAAAATAGCGCTGTCCGGTTTATTATTATCCAGCTCCAGTGAAGCAAGCGTATTGAGAATATAAGCAGCTTTAGGATCAGCGTTGTAAGCCTGCATAGCATCCTGTAAAGCCTGGCGAAGTCCAATCTTATCGCCGCCTTTTTCTAAATAGCCATGTGCTTTGAAGAAAAAATTCTGGGCTTTCAGTTTTCTTAAAAAATCTTCATCATCAATTTCAACATAATCAATTGCTTTTTTCAGCATGGTTGCCACTTCAGAAGAATTCTGTCGGGCTACTTTTTCCATGCGGTCAAGGCTGCTGGTTACTTCATCCGATTTATCATCAGCATCCAATTGCGAACGGATACGTTGAATGGTAGTAACATCACGGCCTTCGAGATAAAGATTTATTTTTCCCTGTGCAAAATTTACAAACTCAGTTGCCAGTGTAATTTTTGCATCCTGCGTTAAACTGCTTTTAGGATCCAATTTATTCATCTCATCAAAAAAACTTTCAGCAGATCCTTTATCGCCAGTCAGGTTTAGTTCTTTAATTGCTGAATTGAAACGGTTATATAGTTCAACAATAATTGTATCGTGCTGTTCAAAGCTGCCCCGTGTTTTAGAAGCATAAGAAGAAAAGGAATTAAAAAGATTACCATTCAACTGACCCCTCAATTGTTTTGCAAGAATCCATTTGCGCAAATATGCTGTGTCCACATTGGCTAATACTTTTTGATTATCCTGATCGCAACAAAAAATGGGATCTTGCTTTCTGTTTTTTTTCTGCGCTAAAGAAGAA
Organism: Bacteroidota bacterium; assembly: GCA_031418795.1. Taxonomy (GTDB): domain Bacteria; phylum Bacteroidota; class Bacteroidia; order Chitinophagales; family Chitinophagaceae; genus VBAS01. Next base: position 4,636 of record JANOJO010000231.1, read on the forward strand.
ACTGATTTGGCAACATATTGCTGGAGTTCATTCAAGGTAATTTTTCTATCCACCACTCCCATTGAATCTGCCATGCCGGAAAGACCCTCCACTAAAAAATAAGTGAACAATCCATGGCCAGTTCCCACGCCGGCATCTTCAAGAGATTCTTGCCCGGCACTGGCAGCCAGCATCATTATATCTCCTACTTTTTGTTCGGAGATTGCCTGACTTAATATTTTTTGGCCATCGCCTCCACCGGGCAATTCATTTTTGCCCGGCAGTTCATTACTGCGGCAGGCATCCATTATAAAAATAACATCCACCCCTTTCAATACTAATTTACGCATCCTGTTTTTCAGGTTGAACAACTGAACCGTGCCGGAGAATACATAATTATTTTTATCGCCTGCCGGATTGCAATCATAAGTAAGAAAGAAAAATTCATTTTCATCAATTGCATCGCCGTGGCCGGCCAGATAGACATAGAGTTTATCGCCTTTTGTTAAATTTTTTTTTGTAAGCCAATCCATTCCTTTGATCCAGAAATTAGCCATCTTGGCTTCATCATTTTTTAATAAATAAAGATTGGTGTCTTTCAGATTGCCACCTGCCGGTGATTTCAAAAAATCTTTGAACAAATCTGCATCACTATCCGCATACGTTAATGGCCGTATATATTTGTAAGTGGAAATGCCCATTATCATGGCATAGGTTCGGGGTGCTACCGAAGTATCGGCGGGAGAAATAGTATTGGCTGTTGCATGCAGGCTGCAGCAAAAGTGAATAAAAAATGTAGCAAATATTGCAGACAATATTTTTGGCATAATTCAGGATGCTAATTTACAGATTTAAAACAAGATAAAAGGTGAAGCCTTAGTGAAAAAATACTATTAATGAGTATGATGTTCATAAATTTGAACCGTGTTAATGACGGAATTGTTCTTTCTTCGGTGGCAGGAACTAAAAATATTTAAATAAGAAAACAGAATGGCTGTAATGCTTCATAAACATATTGCCCGGCATACAAAAAGATATGTGGGCCATGTAACCAAATACCTGTATGAAAGGGATACAATTCTCGCAACTATTAGTGTATTTGTTTTTTTGGTTTTACTGGGGCTTATTCCAATAAATTTTTATGTACTGAACCCGATGAAGCTTGCACTGCAGGATTTTGATTTTAATGATGTCTCTTATGCAAAGCTTGGAAAGGGACAGGACACTGTTGACAAAAGAATAAGAATTGTAAATATTGGCCGGTATGACCGGGAGCAGATTGCAAATTTAATAGATAAAATAAGTGCAATGAAGCCCAAAGTAATAGGGCTTGATGCTTTATTTGAAGGAGAAAAAGACCCTCAAAAGGATTCAGTATTAAGAAACGTTTTTCAGAAAACAAAAAACCTGGTTGCTGCAACCTATCTTATTCCCGGTGACACTTTCAACATTCGTAAAGATCATTTTTATAATGAAACATCGAATACAGGTTATGTGAATTTTGTTACCGAAACTATTGGCACCAGAAGAATTTACACACCTTTTGAAGAAGTAAATGGATCAGGATATCCGTCTTTCACATCTGCATTAATTCATGAGTTTGACACAAGTGCTTATAAGAAACTTGAAAAAAGAAAAAAAACAATTGAAACAATAAATTATTCGCGGCGGGTAGATAAATACTGGGTAATAGAGGGAGATGCAATCATGGCTGACGAGGTAAGCGATAATGTAATAGAAAACAAATTAGTATTATTAGGCTATGTAAATGCAGATCAGAATGATATAGAAGATAAAATGTTTACTCCGATGAATGATAAGTTTGCAGGCAAATCTTATCCTGATATGAACGGAATTGTAGTTCATGCAAACATTATTTCAATGGTGCTGGATGGAAATTATATAAAAAAAACACCTGCTTGGATAGCTTGGTTAGTAGCTATTTTAATTGGATGGCTTCATATGTCCTTGTTTATCCGTTATTATCTCGAAAGTCATATCTGGTTTCACCTGGTTGCCAAGCTGGCGCAGTTATTCTCGGTCATATTTTTTGCTTATCTTGGCATCCTGATTTTTGATGAATTTAGGATCAAATTGGACATGAAATATACATTGTATGTAATAGTGCTGGCAGTAGATGTGATTTATTTTTACGAAGCATTAGTAACCTGGATGCATAAGAAATACAAATACCAAACAATTTTTGCTCATCACCACCACCCTGCTGAACATGCAGCTGGTGAACACCATTTACCTAAAACTAATTGAATCATGAAAAAATTAACTCTCCTTCTTTTGCCCATATTTTTTTCCCTTGCCATATTTTCGCAGGAAAATCTTTTTGTTGTTTACAGTATTAAAGGCACAGTTACTGTAATTGAAAATAAAGTAGAAACAAAAGCCAAAATAGGAACCATGATAAATGGCAATTCATCAATTAAAATAAACGCAGGTTCTTTTGCAACTTTAATTTGTAATGAAACAAGAATGTTTTCTTTGAGTAAAGCAGGTAACTATTCTGTTGCATCACTGAACGATTCCTGCAAAGGAAATAACAGTTCAGTAAGCGCTAACTACATGAAGTATATCTGGACAGAGCTAACAAAATCAAAAGGCACACCGGAAAAAAACAGAAAACACTATATGGCTAATGTAGGAGCTGTATCCCGCGGCGGCATCAATAATGTGTGGATAGATCCTAAACTTGATACTGTAAACTATGTTAGCGGCACCATTCCACTTTCCTGGAAATCTTATACGGATGACGAAGAATTTACTTTTAAGCTTTTTGATGAAACCAATACAGTAATATTCAAAAAAACTTTAAAGAAAAAACATGTTGATATTTCTGAATTGCTGAAAACAATTCATAGCGGTCATTCTTATACATGGACAGCACATATAAAAGGAGAACCAGATAACGAAGATTTAAAAGTATTGCAGTACATCAGCAAAGAATCATTTTCTGTTTTTTACAACAATGTAAAAAAACAAGATGCGTCAGAAGGCGAGTCAGAACAGAATTTCAGGCTTGGCTTTGTACTGGAAGAAGCACATTATATTGCCGAAGCGTATAACCATTATTTAAAAGCTACACAACTGGCGCCAGCCAACCCGATGTACCGGTATGTTTTTATGAGTTTCAAAAAAGATTACGAGATAAAATAACCTGACTGATATTTTTTATTAAAATAAAGAAGATTGAAACCTCAGGTTAATATTATTCGCACCCAAGCACCTGACAAAGTTTTTCTTCCAGGCCGTAGCCACGCAGGTTGCGGCCAACTATTTTTCCTTCAGGATTTACTAATAAATTAAAAGGGATGCCGGTTACTTTGTATAGTTGTGCTGCGGCATTATTCCAAAACTGCAAATCGCTAACATGTGTCCATGTTAAATTATCTTTTGCAATTGCATTTATCCAATCTTGTTTTTTACCCGGCCTGTCTAATGAAACTCCAAGTACCGTAAAATTTTTGTCTTTAAATTTCTGATAGTTGGCAACCACAGTAGGATTTTCCATACGGCAGGGGCCACACCAGCTTGCCCAAAAATCTACCAGCACATATTTTCCTTTGAAAGAAGAAAGTGAAACAGGATTGCCTGAAGTATCCGGTTGTGTGAAATCAACAGCCATTGTACCTACTGAACCAATTTTTTGGATGGCGATATATTGATTAAGGTTTACTCCTATCTGCGAATTCCTGATGGATTCCGTCAGACGGTTATACCTGCTCTCTAACAAAACCGCATCATTATAAATTGTGAATGTGGCAAAAAGCATAAACGGAGTAACATAAGAAGAAGGGTATCTGCTGATAAAAATATCCAGGTTCATTTGTATGGTATCTATCAATGATTGTTCAAAATTCTGTGATTGCAACTGGATGAATAATGGATTGAAAACCTTTTGAAATTCCATAAACTCATTATGAGAAACTGAACCTGAAACAGAAAAGTTTTTTGCAACCGGTTTGCTGCCATTCACTGTTATTGATTTGTTTTCAAGATAAATATATTGTGGCGCTTCGCCATCAATTTTCATTAAACAAAGAGTTGGCTCGGGTACTTTGCCCGTTAATGTAAATTTGCCGCCGATAAATTTTCCTGTAGAAAAAACTACATGATTATTATTGCCATCCTCCACCGATACTTCCGTGCCGTCTGCCACTCCGGTAATGCTTCCTTTAATGGTAAAAGAATTATCGGAATAATTAAAAGCAAAAAGATTTGCTGAAATAAATATGCTTAGTGATAGTTGAATAATTTTTTTCATATTCCTGCCTGGTAAGTTTGACTGTAAAAATAATAAAAAAATCCTTCTGTGCTAAAGCTTATTTCCTAATATCATCCAAAAATTTCTTTGTAATGTCTGCCACATTACCTTTTTCATCAAGTGCTTTTATATAAGCGGATCCAATTATGGCGCCATCGGCACCGGCACAGGCTGCATCAAAGCTTGCTTTATCTTTTATGCCAAATCCAACTAGTACCGGGTTGTTGAGTTTCATACCCTTTAGTTTCTGCAAATACACGTTTACATCCGTCATATTTTTATCACTCCCGGTTGTAGAAGAAGATGACACAGCATATAAAAACCCGCTACT
>JANOJO010000232.1:0-1827 GCA_031418795.1 Bacteroidota bacterium
ATAAGTAGCTGCCAGATCAACACGATGATAAGCCGCAAGCCTGTACTGATTTAATTTACTATACTCCTGCGTAAGCACTCCATTAATAATATAAAATCGCTCGGGTAATGTAGTGGCGCTTCCTGTACCATACACAAATACAAAACCAAACTTCCATTTTTTTGTTGCTTCATAATTTGCCACTACACTCATATCGTGCCGGCGATCGTAACGGGCAGGATATTTTTCGCCGCTATTGAGCTCAGCAAATTTTCTCCATGTCCATGAAAGTGTATAACCAATCCATCCGTTTACTCTGCCTCTTGTTTTATTGATAAAAAATTCGGTGCCGTAGCTCCAGCCTCTTCCAAAAACAAATTCTTCTTCCGGATCTTTTAAAGATGGAGTGTAACCTTCCGTGTATTCAATCTGGTTCTGCATATTTTTATAATAAACCTCAACGGAGGTTTCATACATATTGTCTTTAAAATTTTTAAACAAACCAGCCGTGTATTGCCAGCTAAGTTGTGGCTTCACCCTGTATGTGCTGGGCACCCAAAGATCTGTTGGCAATGTGCTGCCGGCATTACTTACTAAATGTATAAACTGGTAATTGCGGTTCACGGCAGCTTTAATGGATGTTTCATCATTCAGCGCCATACGGATAGTGATGCGTGGTTCCAGTCCGCCATAATTTTTAACCGGCTCAAAACTTTTATAAACAGTACTATCAAGTTTATTGCCATTAATATCTTTTACAAATTTTTTGTACGGCCCAATTTGTGTAAAGCCACTCAGCCGCAATCCATAATTTATTTTTATTTTATCACTCAGTTCCCAATCGTCCTGGATATACATTGCAAACTCACTTGCATATTTTTCCGGTTCATTGTTGGGTGTAAAAATTATTGAATCCTGCCTGCCTGAAAGAATATTGGGGATAAACTTGTGATAAGTATAAAGTCCGCCGAATTTTATTTTATGCTGCGGCAATGGGTAATAATCAAAATCCACTTTCAGGTTTGCATCCCTGATGCCGGAGGCCATCGATAGTTCAAAATTATTTTGCGCTGCCTCAAATTTGAATTTGTAATTATTGTAAACAGCCGTTGTATTGGCAAATAGTTTTTTACTAAACACATGATTCCAGCGCAGCGTTGCAGTTGCATTGCCCCAGGGAATATTGGATTTGAAAGAACGTTTTTCATTATTGAAATCAAAAACATCCCTGCCGAAATAACCACTCAGGTACAGCCGGTCTTTTTCTGAAAATTTATAATTCAGTTTTGCATTGAGATCATAAAAAAAATAACCGGAGCCGTAAAAATCACTGCTCTTTTTAATAAATGGTTTTGCCAGCACATCAATATATGTACGTCTTGCAGATAAAATAAAAGATGCTTTGTCTTTTTTTATGGGTCCCTGCATTGAGAAACGTGAAGCGATAATTCCAATACCTCCATCCATCTGAAGTTTATTGATATTTCCATCCTTCATTGCTACATCCAAAACTGATGAAAGACGGCCACCGTATTGCGAAGGCATACCTCCTTTTATCAGCGAAGTATTTTTAATAGCATCAGAATTAAAAATGGAAAAAAAACCAAACAGGTGACCGGTGTTATAAACAACTGCATCATCCAGCATTATCAAATTTTGATCGGGCCCGCCACCACGAACATAAAATCCTGCATTACCCTCACCCGCATTTCTTACCCCGGGTAAAAGCTGGATGGCTTTTAAAATATCCACCTCACCCATGAAAGCAGGAATATTTTTTATTCTTGTAGTAGAAAGATCAATCTTTCCCATTTCTGCATTCTTCACATTGGCATCGCGGCGGCGGTT